>JBDLVK010000097.1:0-13168 GCA_039804825.1 Bacteroidota bacterium | reverse complement strand
TCGCTTTCAAGAAGGCGATTTCTCCACCTTCACACCATAACTCATTGCTTTGTCCACCAAAATTTAAAACGATTTCACGTTTATTTTCAGCTTTTAGATTTTTCAATTTTCGAGCAGTTCCAGATTGTGCTTCGTTTGCAGATGCATGGAACGGGGGATTACAAATACTTAAATCAAACAATTCATTTTCATGAATGATTCCTCTGAAAATTGTGCGTTGAAATGTTTGGTGACGTATTTCGATCAATTCATCAAATTGTGGATTGTTCGCTAAGATTGCTTTTGCAGAGTTAACTGCTGTTTCATCGATGTCTGAACCTACAAAATTCCACTTGTATTCGGTCGCACCAATTAATGGATAAACACAATTGGCACCAACTCCTATGTCCAAAGCCTTCAATGCTTTAGGGAATTTTCCAAAGTTTTTAGAACGTAAAAAATCAGCAATGTGATGAATGTAATCCGCTCTTCCCGGAATTGGTGGACACAAATAACCAGCAGGAATCGACCATTCATTAATGTTGTAATGCAATTTCAATAAAGCCGCATTCAATGATTTTACAGCTTCAGGATTGAAAAAATCAATGGTTTCACTTCCAAATTGATTCACAAAAACGAATGGTTTTAGAGCAGGATAACAAATAACTAATTCCTTGAAATCGTAACGATCTCGGTGTTTGTTTCGTGCATGCAAACGTTCTTTTGATTGATTTTTTGAATCCTCGGCCATTGTACAAAGCTAAAGGAATTTAAGATTGATGATTGAAAATTGATAATTAAAATTTTGTAAAAAAAATGATTCTTTCACCTTTGAAAATGATGTTTTTCCTTAACTTAATAATATGAGTAAGAATATTGTTAAAGAACTAAGCTTTGAATTTGCATTGGAAATAGTTGCCATTTATAAATCGTTAACTACCAATCAAAAGGAATATATTTTATCTAAACAGTTATTGAGAAGTGGAACGGCCATTGGTGCATTAATTAGAGAATCTGAGCAAGCACAGAGTAGAGCGGATTTTGTTCATAAACTTTCAATTTCATTAAAAGAGGCAAATGAAACGGATTATTGGATTGAGTTATTATTTCAATCTGGATATCTGAAAAATGAAAATTATGAAAAATTAAAAAAACAGATTGTGTCTTTAAATAAACTTTTAATTTCAATCATCAAAAGGATGAAAGAAAATGGTTTGAAATAATATTACTTTAATTGGTTAATGATTCATCTAAACCATCAATCATGAATTATCAATCGTCAATTATCCATTTCCCTTAAGAAAAGTATCTTTGTCAAAAATTTAAGTAAGTGTTCGTACAAACAAATTCAATTCAAGCGGTTAAGTCATATTTTAAGGAACGTCTTCAACATCAATTTTCGGAAAGTGAATTGAAAGCCATGCTGAAAGTGGCAATTTGCGAGCGCATGAAACTTTCGTCTGCTGATTATTTGTTGTGCGATTCGAACCTGTTATCTGAATCAGATTTATTGTATTTCCGCAGTATTGTGAAGCGACTTCAAACCAATGAGCCGTTTCAATACATTATTGGAAAAACAGAATTTTATGGCTTGGAATTGAAATGCGATAAACGTGCCTTGATACCACGCCCTGAAACAGAAGAATTGGTAGAGTGGGTGTTGCAGTCTACGAATCAGAACTCGAGGATGATCGATTTTTGCACAGGTTCAGGTTGTATTGCTTTAGCCTTGAAAAATGAATTACCAAGTACGACTGTTTTTGCAACGGATTATTCCGAAGAAGCTTTAAGTTTGAGTAAAGAGAACGCAAGCGCTTTGAAGTTGGATGTTGATTTTATCTTGCACGACGCGCTTTCAGAACAACTTCCAAGTAGATTGACTGAACAGTCGATTGATATTATTGTTTCAAATCCGCCATACATTCCTGAGATAGATAAACAAGAAATGCATGCAAATGTCTTGGACTACGAGCCACGCATGGCATTGTTTGTTGAGAATGAAAACGCGTTGATTTTTTATAAAGCTATTGCAACACATGCAACGAAATTATTAAAGGAGAATGGATTGTTGTTTTTCGAAATTCATGAACGATTAGCTTTGGAGACGAAAGAAGCGATTGAAGGACTTGGATTTGAAGGCGTTGAAATCCGAAAAGATCTTCAAGGTAAAGACCGAATGCTCAAAGCTCGATTTTCAAAGGTCGATTAACCACAAGAATTGCATTGTTGAAAAATTCTAACTTTTACATCTATGTGCAACATGGCAATTAAGTTATTTCAGCTTATTTTCACGTCATGAATAAATTGGACGCTAAAGAAGAAATTCTGAAGTTATCAGAAGAAATCAATCACCATAATCATTTGTATTATGTAGAAAGTAATCCAGAAATTTCGGATTACGATTTTGATCAATTGTTAAATCGTTTGCAAGATCTGGAAAAACAATTTCCTGAGTTTGCCTTTGATTACAGTCCAACGAAGCGAGTAGGTGGAGACATCACAAAGAAGTTTGAAACCGTTGTTCATCGTTTTCCAATGCTTTCGCTTTCAAATACCTATTCAGAAGAAGAAATTGAAGAATGGGAAACGCGCTTGAAGAAATTGGCAGAAGGTGAACTTGAATACGTTTGTGAGTTAAAATATGACGGTGTTGCAATTGGGATTCGATATGAAAATGGCGTATTGACGAGAGCAGTAACACGTGGAGACGGAACACAAGGGGAAGATGTAACAGCCAATGTGAAAACAATTCGTACAATTCCACTGAAACTTAAAGGAAACTTTCCAAACGATTTCGAAATACGTGGTGAAATTTTCATGCCACTAAAGAATTTTCAAAAACTAAATGAAGATCGCGAAGAAAATGGAGAAGCGCTATTCGCAAATCCTAGAAATACGGCTTCTGGAACATTGAAAATGCAAGATTCTAAAGTTGTTGCAGAACGTGGCTTGGATTCATACTTGTACGGTGTTTATGGTAATGAACTTAATTTGTCAGGACATTTTGAAGCAGTTGAAACAGCTAGTTCATGGGGATTCAAAGTTCCGCAAACGCAACAGCGATTCATTCAGAAAACCAATTCAATAGAAGGAATCATGCAGTTCATTCATTATTGGGATAAAGAACGTCACAATTTACCATTTGAAATAGATGGTGTTGTGGTTAAAGTGAATGATTACGAGCAACAACGCAAATTAGGATTTACAGCAAAATCGCCACGCTGGGCAATCGCGTATAAATTTAAAGCGGAACGCGTTGAAACAAAATTGATTGAAGTGACTTACCAAGTTGGTAGAACGGGTTCAATTACTCCTGTAGCCAATTTAACGCCTGTTCAATTAGGTGGAACAACTGTAAAACGTGCTTCGTTGCACAATTCAGATCAAATTGAAAAATTGGATTTACACGATGGTGATTTTGTTTACGTTGAAAAAGGAGGAGAAATCATTCCGAAAATTGTTGGAGTCAACTTGGATAAACGTGATGCTTCAGCAACTAAAATTCATTACATTGAGAATTGTCCTGAATGCCAAACCGAATTAGTAAGAAAGGAAGGAGAAGCGAATCACTATTGTCCGAATGAAGATGCGTGTCCAACCCAAATGAAAGGAAAATTAGAGCACTTCATCAGTCGAAAAGCATTAAATGTGGATGGATTAGGGGCTGAAACAATTGATGTGTTATATGACAAAGGTTTGGTCCGCAATCAAGCCGATTTGTATGATTTAACCTTCGATCAAGTTGTTAACTTGGAACGTATGGCGGATAAATCTGCAAACAATTTACTGCTTGGCTTAAAAGCTTCAACCAATGTTCCGTTTGAACGTGTTTTATTTGCCATTGGAATTCGTTTTGTTGGAGAAACGGTGGCTAAAAAACTTGCGAAACATTTCAAAAACATTGATGCGTTAAAAGCTGCGTCTTTTGATGATTTGGTGAATGTAGAAGAAATAGGAGAGAAGATTGCGATTTCTGTTCAGCAGTATTTCTTGAATGAAGCACATTTAGCATTAATTGAACGTTTGCGTGCTGCAGGTTTGCAATTTGAACTTGTTGAAAAGGAAGGTGCTTCGAATAAATTGGATGGAAAAGCATTTGTTGTTTCAGGTGTATTTACCTCATTTTCACGTGATGATATTAAAGAAGTGATAGAATCGAATGGTGGAAAGAATGTTTCTTCCATTTCAAGTAAAACAGATTTCGTGGTTGCCGGAGAAAATATGGGACCTGCAAAATTGAAAAAAGCAAGTGATTTAGGAATTACGATTCTTAGTGAGGATGAGTTTATTCAGATGTTGGGATAGAATTCACTCTTAAATTTAATGATAGTTGTTATTCATGTTTGAATGTCAATAAATCTCTGTTGACACTGCATCTTACCATGCTTAAAAGCGTATTTTTGTACTGTTAAAAATGTACCAACATTAAAATTGTCAGTATGAACAATCCATTTACAGGTTCTGGAGTAGCATTAGTCACTCCATTCAATGCAGATTTCTCAATCAATTTTGAGGCAGTTCGAAAATTAGTGCGTCTTCAAATTGAAGGTGGAACTGATTTTTTAGTCGTTCAAGGAACAACTGGAGAATCACCAACCTTGAGCCAAGAAGAGAAAATGCAATTGCTTGAAACTGTAATTGACGAGAATAAAGGTCGTTTGAAGATTGTTTATGGCGTTGGTGGAAACAATACGATTGCAGTTGGTGAAACTTTGAAAAAAGTACCTGCTGGTGTTGATGGAATTTTATCTGTTTCACCGTATTACAACAAACCTACTCAAAAAGGAATTCTAGAGCATTTTAAATACATTTCAACGTGCACACATTTGCCGATCATCTTGTACAATGTCCCAGGAAGAACAGGTTCAAATATGCTTGCTGAAACAACCTTGGAATTAGCAAAAATCAGCAATGTCGTTGCAATGAAAGAAGCTTCTGGAAACATGGAGCAAATCATGGAATTGATTCGTTTACGTCCAGAAGGATTTGGAATTTTAAGCGGCGATGATGCAATTACAATGCCTTTGATAGCTGCTGGCGCTGATGGTGTTATTTCAGTTGTTGCGAATGCTTTACCAGAGAAATTTAGTAAAATGGTTCATGCTTCTCAAGCGGAAGATTTGGCAACAGCACGCAAGGAACATTATGATTTATTGCCAATTACAAAAATGTTCTTTGAAGAAGGAAATCCTGGTGGAGTAAAAGTTGCTTTGGCAGTTCGAGGAATCATGGATGAAACGATGCGTTTACCTTTAATGCCGGTTTCAGATGGCTTGAGAGCTAGAATTACAGCTGAAACGAAGAAATTAACAGCACATTAATAAATAGAAAACTTGACGACTGATTCCCAAATAAATACTTTTAAAGCAATTGTTGAAGCAATACAAGAAGCAAAAAACATTGTTATTACTTCACATAAATCACCCGATGGTGATTCAATTGGAAGTTCCTTGGCTTTGTATCATTTTATTCATGCTCTTGGGAAATCTTCAGTGGTTTGTCATCCGGATAAAGCGCCAAACTTTTTACTTTGGGTGGAAGGAGCCTTGGATATTTTATCGTTTGAAGATCAAAAAGATGAGGTGATTCAAAAAATGCATGACGCAGATTTGATTTTCTGTTTGGATTATAATTCTGCTGATCGTGTAGGAAAAGATATGCAGCCCTTATTGGAACAAGCAAGTGCAAAAAAAATTATGATTGATCATCATATGCATCCAGCGGATTTTTGTGAAATCATTGTTTCTGAAACAAGTGTATGTTCAACGTCCCAATTGATTTATGAATTAATTGATCTTTCAGGTAACAAAGCCTTGTTAAATAAACATATTGGGGTTCCAATTTATTTAGGAATCATGACGGATACAGGTTCATTCCGTTTCCCGTCTGTTCAGGCGCGTACACATGAAATCTTAGCTGAATTGATTCGAACAGGAATCAAACACTACGAAATTCATGAAAAAGTGTACGATACGAATACAGTGGATCGTTTGCAATTAAGAGGTTATGCTTTAAGTGAGAAGTTAGAACTGATTGAAAATTATCCAGTTGCATTAATTTCTGTAACCGAAGAAGAATTAAATCGTTTTCACTACCAAAAAGGTGATACGGAAGGATTGGTAAATGTTGCTTTGTCTGTTGATAGTATTAAGGTTGCGGCGTTTTTTGCTGAAAAAGATGGAGCAGTTAAAATATCTTTCCGATCAAAAGGAGAATATTTTGTGAATGAATTGGCGAATGATCATTTCGAAGGTGGCGGACACAAATATGCTGCGGGAGGAATTAGTTATGATTCACTAGAAAATACAATTAATAAGTTTAAGTCATTAATACCAACGTATTTTAAATGAATAAATTAAGTGTTCTTATTTTGTTGTTGATTTTCGCTGCTTGCGGCGAGGAGAAAAAGGAAATGCCAAAAATTGATTGGGATCAAGATAAATCGACGAAGTTCAATAAAGAATTGGCGATTGAAGAGGAAATCAATATCAAATTGTTTTTAGAACACAAGCAAACGTGGCAAATGACAAAAACCGGTTCTGGACTTCAATACTATATCTATAAAAACGGAACGGGAGAGCGCACCGCAACTGAAGGAGACATCGCTCAAGTTGAAATGAAGATTTCATTGTTAGATGGTAAAGAATGTTATGCTACGAAATCCGACGAATACGAAGAGTTTGTTATCGATAAAAGTGATATTGAAACGGGAATTCAAGAAGGAATTAAGAAATTAAGAGTTGGAGATCAAGCAAAGTTGATTATTCCAAGTCATTTGGCGCATGGATTGATTGGTGATATGGATAAAATTCCTCCTTTATCAACGATTGTGGTCGATATCAAGTTAATTGGACTTGTTACCAAGTAAGAAACGTAAACATCATTAAAATAGGACGGATGAATAAATTTTTTGGAATAGCATTTTTACTTGTTTTTGCAGCATCATGTGATACTTCAGGTGTTAAGAAGGTGAATCAACCGAAACCTAAATTAGAGGCGAATTCTAAAGATTCAAATTTGTTGGATGGTGAATACCCAATTGTTGCCAAGAAAAAGTTGGAAAATGGATTGAAAATCGAATGGTTTGAAAAAGGAACAGGAGCTAATTTGAAGTCTGGTGATTTGGTGATGATTGATTACAAGGTTAAATTGAAAGATGGAAAAGTTGTTGATGGAAATCACATGATTCACCGCACAGCAATTCCTTTTTTGATTGGCTTTGGAATGCAAACAGCTGGATGGGACATTGCTTTAAAAGAATTGAAAGTTGGGGATTTTGCTAAAATTTTAATTCCTAGTCCGTTGGCAAGAGGAGAGAAAGGAATTGAAGGTTTAATTCCAGCAAATGCAGATAATTTTTTGATTATTAGAATTATAGAAAATAAAAAACCGACAAGAGTTGTGGAAGGTACAAAAGTTTGGATACTTGAAGAAAACAAACGTAACAAGTTGAAATTCAGTGATAAGTGTGAAATGTCATTTCATGCAATGGCAAGTACGCCTTCATCTGCAATCTTTGTAAACACTTATCGCAACAATGAACCGTTTCGTTACAAATTGACTGATCATGGTTTGGTTCCTGGTTTGCGAAATGCGTTAATAAATGCTAAAAAGTCGGATCGTATGTTTATCCTTGTTCCATCCTCGGAGGCTTATGGTTCGGCGGGTTATCTTGACTTTGTGAAACCGAATGAAGATTTGTTTTACAATGTTCTTGTGATGGATGTTTCCAAAATCTAGGGCTTTTTACTATATTCGCATCGTCAAATTAGAAAATAGCAAGCATTTATAATGGTTTGCGAAAAATTGGATCATGCAAAAAGTAATCTCCATCTTCTTGTTTTTAATTGTATTCAGTGGCTCTTATGCTCAACAAGTATTGGATACTATTGAAACAGATAACGGTAAAATGGTGATTTACGCCAATCGCACTTGGGCTTACGTAAAAGATATTGGATTTAATGGGATTTTAAATCCACGCCTTCACAAAATGCTATCTGAAGATTCTACATTTAAATTTGTTCAAACATGGAACAACAATGTTTGTTACACTTCAGGTCGACAAAATGATTTAACACGACTTAAAGATACGATTTGGTTATGCGTTCTGGAGGATGTGCATTCAGAATTTGTCTTTCCAGTTGATGGGATAGTCACTTCTCGTTATGGGTATAGAAATGGGCGTCATCACAGTGGAATTGATGTTGATTTGAATACAGGTGATACTGTTCGTGCTGTCTGGTCAGGAAAAATCCGCTATGCTAAATACAACGATGGAGGGTTTGGAAACCTTGTAATCATTAGACACTACAATGGATTAGAAACGTTTTACGCCCATTTAAGTAAATTATTGGTTGTACCAAATCAAGATGTAAAAGCAGGAGATGTAATTGGTCTTGGAGGGAATACTGGTCGTTCATACGGAGCTCATTTACATTTTGAGGTGCGTTTTTATGATGCTTCGATAAACCCAGAAGAGGTAATAGATTTCACAAAACGTGAAGTAAAAGATGAGAATTTATTCATTCACAAAAGTTTATTCCGCCCAGGTGCAAAACCTACAGATACGTTTGATGAGCCAGGTGAAATCATAAAAGAGGAAACTCCCGTACCAGTAATTCAGCCAGCACAGCGAAAATATTACAAAGTTCGATCTGGTGATACGCTTTCTGAAATTGCATCACGAAACAATACGACGATTTCGAAAATTTGTCAATTGAACAATATTCGACCAACAACAACCTTACAAATTGGTAGAAGTTTGCGCGTGAAATAAGGTTTTAACAATCTTTCACACACGTTACTTCCGCTTTTTGTTTTACATTTGTTACCAATGACAGCATTAAAAAAAGTTTTTCTAGCACTAGCAATCTTTACAAGTATAACATCTTGTTCTGATTACAACAAGGTTGTAAAGGGTGACGATTACGGTAAGAAATTCGAAACAGCAAATACCTTGTACGACAAAGGTCAATTCTTACGTTCGATAACCTTGTATGAGCAAATTTATCAACGCATGCCTAAAACAGGTGAAGGTGAATTAGCATACTTCAGAATCGGAAAAGCATATTACGAAGAGGAAGATTATTACATGGCTGGATATTATATGGGTGCGTTTACACAACGTTTCCCGTTTAGCCCAAAAGCGCAGGAAGCATTGTTTTTATCAGCGATGTGTTCTGTGAAAAATTCTCCAGAAGAATCATTGGATCAAACGGAAACAGAACAAGCAATCAATAATTTACAGCAATTTATTGATACGTATCCGAACTCACAATTGATTGATTCGTGTAATCATATTATGGATAAACTTCGTTTTAAATTGGAAACGAAAGATTACCATGCAGTGAAACAATACGCAAAAACTGAAAATTATCGTGCGGCTGTTACAAGTGCCTTGACATTTGTAGAGGATTTTCCAAGATCGACGTATAAAGAAGAAATTTATTATATCCTTGTAAAAAACTCTCAATTACTCACTGTAAACAGTGTGGATGATAAAAAATGTGAGAGAATTGAACAAACTATTGAAAGATATCGTACTTTTGTGACAGAATTCCCTAATACGCAATACAAACGTGAGATGGATAACATACACGATGAAATGCAAAAGGACTTCGAAGTTTTATGTACTCAGGTAAAAAAATAACAATGAATTTTAAAAATAGTACTGCAGAGCGTTCAACAATTACACGCGACACAATCAAAATGGAAAAAGAGACTGGTAACATTTACGAGTCAATTGTTGCTATGGCGAAAAGATCAAATCAGATTAGTGTTGAGTTAAAAGAAGAGTTGACTCAAAAATTGCAAGAATTTGCATCTTCTACGGATAACTTAGAGGAAATTTTTGAAAATCGTGAGCAAATTGAGATTTCTAAATTCTACGAAAAATTGCCTAAGCCAGTTGCTATGGCGATGCAAGAATTGTTGGAAGATAAAATCTACATGAGAACTCCAGAAGAAAAATAGGACATGCACGGAAAACGCATCCTTCTTGGAATAACAGGAGGCATTGCGGCTTACAAGATCGCATTCCTTATTAGAATATTGAAGAAAAAAGGGGCAGAAGTCAAATGTATAATGACTCCTGCCTCTTCTGATTTTATAAGCCCTCTGGTTCTTGCAACCTTATCTGAAAATCCTGTAGGAATTGAATTCTGGGATAAAAAGACAGGTGTTTGGACGAACCATGTTGATTATGGTCTTTGGGCGGATGTGTTTGTTGTTGCCCCTTTAACAGCAAATTCTTTAGCGAAAATGGCAATAGGTAGTTGCGACAATCTTCTATTGGCAACTTATCTATCAATGAAATGTCCAATAATTATAGCTCCAGCGATGGATTTGGACATGTACGCACATCCAAGTACAAAACGAAATTTAAATCAATTGCTTGCAGATGGAGTTCATCTAATTCCTGCAGAAACAGGTGAATTAGCAAGTGGATTGATTGGAGAAGGTCGAATGGCTGAACCAGAAACAATCGCTGCAGGAATTGAGCATTTTTTCTTGTCGCATAATTCTAAAGCAAACTTGAGCTTAAAAGGCATAAAAGCACTTGTTACTGCAGGTCCAACCTATGAATCAATTGACCCAGTTCGGTTTGTTGGGAATCATTCTTCAGGAAAAATGGGTTTTGCTATTGCAGAACAATTACTTGCTGAAGGAGCAGAAGTTGAATTAATTTCTGGACCAACAAAATTAGGTTTAGCTCATCCAAATTTGACGATTACCAGAATAAATTCTGCTCAAGAGATGTTGGAGGCTGTTCAGTCAAAATGGTTGGACACGAATATCGGAATATTTTCGGCAGCGGTAGCTGATTACCGACCAAAGGAAATTGCAGTACAGAAAATCAAGAAATCAGAAAGTGAATTGACTATTGAATTGATTAAAAATCCTGATATCCTCGCTTGGGCAGGTGCTAATAAAACGGAAAATCAACTTTTAGTTGGATTTGCATTGGAAACGAACAACGTACTTGAAAATGCAACGAGTAAATTGAAGCGTAAAAACCTTGATATGATCGTAATGAATACCTTGGAGGACAAAGGAGCTGGATTCTCAGGTGATACAAACAAAATCAGCATATTGGACATTCACAATAAATTGACTAGTTTTGAGTTAAAGTCAAAGTCCGAAGTGGCAAAAGATATTGTAGCATATTTGATAAATAACCATAAATGAAATTATTAGTAGCTTGTTTAGTTGTTTTTTTGAGCGTTTTTAGCTTCAAAGCACAAGAGTTGAACTGTCAAGTAAGTATCATTACAGATGCTCGATTGGAAGTTACTTCAGTTGAAAAAGAAATCTTTGAGCAATTGAAGCAAACAATCTACGATATGATGAATACAACACAATGGACCAAGGATAAATTCAAAGTAGAAGAACGCATTAATTGCAACATTCAACTTCAGATTAATTCTATCCCTTCAGCTGGAACTTATTCTGGTTCTATGCAAATTCAATCTTCAAGACCGTCATTTAATTCTTCTTACAATACCACTATTTTCAATTTTCAAGACGACGATATTACGTTTTCATATTCACGTAATTCAGTATTGATTTATGCGCCAAATCAATTTAGAGATAATCTAACTTCGATTTTGGCATTTTATGCTTATTTCATTATTGGGATGGATTACGATTCTTTCTCACTAAAAGGTGGAACACCTTATTTTAATGAAGCCCAATCGATAGTTTCAAATGCACAAGGTTCTGGCGCTGCAGGTTGGAAATCAAATGAAGCTGGTAAAAGAAATCGTTTTTATTTAGTTGATAATGTCTTGCACCAATTGTTTGAGCCATTGCGTGAGTGTAATTACGAATATCATCGCAATGGAATCGATAAATTGTATGATGATAAAGCGGCAGGTAGAAAAGCAATTTTTGACGCACTAACTAAATTGAATAAAGTTGTAGCAACGAGACCAAACTCCATTAACTTGCTCAATTTTGTTCAGGCGAAACAGGTTGAATTGAAAAATTTATATGCGGATGCCGAAGTAAAAGACAAAAATGAAGTTGTCAATTTATTGAAACGTTTGGATCCTGCTAACGCAACGAAATATCAAGAAATTCTAAATTAATGCTCCGCACTTTACGAATTCAAAACTTTGCTTTAATTGATCAAATTGAATTGAATTTCAATGCTGGTTATTCTGTTATTACAGGAGAAACGGGTTCTGGAAAATCAATCTTATTAGCCGCTTTAAATTTAATTCTTGGCGAACGTGCAGATTTTTCGGTTATTGGCCCTTCATCAGATAAAGCGATAGTTGAAGCTGAGTTTTCAATTCAAGGATTCCACTTGACGGAGTTTTTCAAAGGCAATGATCTCGATTTTGAAGAATTAACTGTTATTCGAAGAGAAATAAATACTTCAGGTAAATCTCGTGCGTTTATTAACGATACTCCAGTTTCTCTGAATGTTTTAAAAGAACTAACAAGTTCCCTTGTAAACATCCATTCTCAATACAATACTTTAGAGCTAAAAAGCAGATCTTATCAATTAGAAATAGTAGATACGTTGGGTGATTTGAAACAAGAAGTTGCTGATTTTGAAAAGCTTTATAAGTCATTATCGTCTGCTTCAAGTGAATTAAAGCGTTTGAATGCTGCACTTAGTTTATCCATACAACAGCAAGATTATAATTCATTTCAATTGAAAGAATTGGAAGAATTGAATTTGGAACGCACAAATTTTGAAGCACTTGAACTTGAATTATCAAAAGCTGAAAATAGCGAAGGAATAGTAGCAGCTTTGCAATCAATTGAAGGAGTTGTTGAAGGTGAAAATCAAGTATTGGATCGTTTGCGTGTTATTAAATCGAGTTTGGATAAAATGAAAGGAGTGGACAAGGATGTTGATGAATTGGCCTCACGTTTATATTCAACCATGATTGAATTAGCTGATATTGCTTCAGATGCGCAACGATTTGCAGAGCAAGTTGAAATCGATCCTGAAAAATTGATTGAAATAACCGCCTTGATGAATCGCTTCAATCATGCATTGAAAAAGCACAATATGGCCGGCCAAGCTGAGCTGTTGGATTATAAAAATCAATTGGAATCATCGGTTGTTGGTGTAAGTGATTTACAGTCAGAAATTGAAAAGCTTACCGAAAAAGTAAACAAGCAACAAGCGGAAGTGGAGCAAGCTGCAAAACAATTACATACTTCTCGATTA
>JBDLVK010000096.1:0-18449 GCA_039804825.1 Bacteroidota bacterium | reverse complement strand
ATTGCTTGGTCTTTTTCTACATAATCACCATCAGATACCAGCCATTGTGCGATTTCCACTTCAGAGATTGATTCTCCTGGGCTTGGTACTTTCATTTCTAATACTGACATATTCGTCTATTTTAATCTATTAGTAGCTCTTAATTAACTTTTACACGTGCAAATTGAAATACATCTGCAAACAATTGTTTCAAACGTTTTTCGTGCAATTTTTTAGACCCTTCAGCTGCAGCAGCTGTTGAGTTTCTGCAAATTCCGATGAATGGAATGTGACGTAATGACATTGCGATATGTGTCCAAGCTCCCATGTTTGATGGTTCTTCTTGTGCCCAAACAATGTTTTTCACACCTGAGTATTTAGCAATGATACCATCGATTTGTGCTGTTGGAACTGGATACAATTGCTCAACACGAACAAATGCCATATTATCTGCACCCAATTCGTTTGCTTTTTCTTTCATTTCATAGTAGAATTTACCAGAACAGAAAACAACAGTATCAATATTTGCAGTTTTTGCACTTGCATCGTCAATAACTTCTTGAAACGAACCTTTTGCCATTTCATCTAATGAAGATACAGCAGCTGGGTGACGCAATAATGCTTTTGGAGAGAAAACAACCAATGGTTTTCTGAAATCGCGTTTCAATTGACGACGTAATAAATGGAAGTGATTCGCTGGAGTTGAAGTATTTACAACTTGCATGTTTGTATCTGCACATTGTTGCAAGAAACGCTCCATACGTCCACTTGAGTGCTCAGCTCCTTGACCTTCATAACCATGAGGCAACAACATCACTAAACCACTTTGAGTTGCCCATTTGTCTTCTCCAGCAGAGATGAATTGATCGACCATGATTTGAGCACCATTGAAGAAATCTCCAAATTGTGCTTCCCAAATCGTTAATCCTCTTGGAGTAGCCAGTGAATAACCGTATTCAAATCCTAAAACACCATACTCAGACAACAATGAGTTGTAAATTTCAAATTTTGCTTGTTTATCAGAAAGGTGATTTAATGTTATTACTTCTTCTTCTGTGTCTTCTGTTTTTACAACTGCATGACGGTGAGAGAATGTTCCACGCTCAACATCTTGACCAGAAATACGGATTGGGTGACCTTCATCAAGTAATGTAGCATAAGCCAACATTTCAGCTGAACCCCAATCTAATTTATCGTTCGTGATTGCATTGTAACGGTCTTCAAAAATCTTAGAAATTTTACGGAAGTATTTTTTTCCTTCTGGTAAAGTCGCTAGTTTCTGACCTAATTCTAACAATTTTTTCTTGTCAACACCTGTCTCTGGAGATTTGTCGAAATCAGCAAGTTTCCCATGACGGAACCCTTCCCAGGTTTGACTTAAGAAATCGTACACAAACGCTTTTTCGTTTTTACGCGAAGCTTCGAATTCGTTTTCCAAGAAAGCATTGTATTCTTCTTCAACTTTCTTTGCGTCTTCTTTGGAAAGTACACCTTCTTGTTCCAATTGACCAAAGTAAATATCTTTTGGATTTGGGTGTTTTGCAATCAAATTGTACAAACTTGGTTGCGTGAATTTTGGCTCATCTCCTTCGTTGTGACCATATTTACGGTAACACAATAAATCAATGAAAATATCTCTGTTGAATTGCTGACGGTATTCCATTGCAATTTCAATTGTTTGAACAACAGCTTCAATGTCGTCTCCATTGACGTGGAATACTGGACACAATGTCGTTTTTGCAACATCTGTACAATACGTTGAAGAACGACCATCTAAATAGTTCGTTGTAAATCCAACCTGATTGTTTACTACAATGTGAATTGTTCCACCGGCGCGGTAACCATCCAACTGTGCCATTTGAATTGTTTCGTAAACGATTCCCTGTCCTGCAACAGCAGCGTCACCGTGAATTAAAACTGGACAAATTTGACTTTCGTTCTCTAAAACGTGATCTACTTTCGCACGAGAAATTCCTTCAACAACAGTATTTACAGCTTCAAGGTGAGATGGATTTGGTGCTAACGTAACACCAATTTTTTTACCGTTTTCTAATACAACATGAGAAGTAAATCCTTGGTGGTATTTCACGTCACCATCGAAGTATTCAACTGAATCAAATTCTTTTCCTTCAAATTCAGAGAAAATGTCACGTGGACGTTTCTCGAAAATGTTTGTCAATGTATTCAAACGTCCGCGGTGCGCCATTCCCATTACGAAATACTCAACACCTAATTCTGAACCTTTATTCACCAATGTATCCAAGGCTGGAATTAATGCCTCACCACCTTCAATCGAGAAGCGTTTTTGACCAACGAATTTTTTACCTAAAAATGCCTCAAAGTTTGTCGCTTGATTCAACTTTTTGTAAATGTTGATTTTGCGATTTTTATCGAATGTTGGGCGATTTTTGATTTCAATTTTGTTTTTGAACCATTCAATGCGCTCTGGATCACGCATGTAAACATACTCGATACCAATCGATTGACAGTACGTCAATTCCAAATGATGAATAATGTCGCGCAATGTAGCTGCACCAATTCCCACTTCTTCACCTGCTTGGAAAACTGTATCCAAATCAGCTGCTTCAAGTCCGAAATTTTCGATTGCTAATGTTGGAGAGTATTTGCGACGCTCACGAACCGGGTTCGTTTTAGTAAACAAATGCCCACGATTACGATAACCGTTAATCAAGTTGATTACTTTGAACTCTTTTTGAAAATTCTCAGGAATTTCACCACCATCTTCGTAGTTTGTTCTTGCGAAATCGAAGCCTTCAAAAAATTTTTTCCAGCCTATATCAACACTTTCTGGGTCTTGCTGATACATTTTATACAGATGATCAATTGCATTCACATCTGCATTCCCAACATAAGATACTTTATCCATGGTCTTTTGTGCACATTTATGGAACAGCAAATTTAGACAAATTACCTAAAGCGGAAGTGCAAAAACTCGAATTAATTTCAAGAAAAGTTAAAATTTAAACGCGTTCGGTCTTTTTCATAAAAATTGAACAAAACAAAGCGGTTTTTTATTCAGAAATTGAATCGTAATCTGTTGGATTTGAACTGGAGAATTTAGTTCTTAAAAATACTTTGTATGCTTCTCGAAAAAGAATTTTTTCAGAAAGCAACTGAACAAAATTTGGATTCGTGGTGATGTGTAAAAATTCCTTTTCAGCTAAATCGATGGTATACAATAATTGTAACAGACGGGTTTCACCTTGTTTCATCAAATCGACCAAAAGTTGGCCAATTAATCGTTCGATTTCATTTTTAGAAAATGGCACAATTTCGAAAGAATCCAAAAAATATAAATTGAATTTTGCGAAATCCTTAGCGATTTGTTGTTGCGTTTTGAGGACGAATTGCTGATTGTCAAAATAAGCATTCAATTGATCGTAAGTTCTTAAATCGCTCATGAATAAACTTATTTGTTCAACCGTTATTTCACTGATCCACCAGCTTCAAATCCTTTTTCAGGAGCCATGAAACTCAATTTTCCTTCAGCATCTTCTGCCATCAAGATCATTCCTTGCGATTCAATTCCGCGGATTTTACGAGGTGCCAAATTCAATAAAATTTGAACCGTTTTACCAATTACTTCTTCCGGTGAATAATGTTCCGCAATTCCAGAAACAACAGTTCGTTTATCAATTCCTGTGTCGATTATTAGTTTCAAAAGTTTATCGGCTTTCTCCACTTTTTCAGCTTCTAAAATTGTTCCTAAACGGATATCCAATTTGGTGAAATCTTCAAAATCGATTGTTTCTTTTTGTGGTTCAAAGTTCGATTCAACAGCATTTGTACTTTGCAATTTAGCCACTTCAGCTTCCACTAAACTATCTTCAATTTTTTGGAATAAAATTGTTGGAGCATTCGTCAATGAACCAGCAACTAACAAATCTGAAGAACCAGCTTGCGTCCAATCTGTTGTTTTAAAATTCAAGAATTGAGACAATTTTTCAGCAGTTGAAGGTAAGAACGGTTGAAGAACGATGCTTAAATTCGCAGTGATTTGCAAAGCGATGTTCATGATTGTTTCAACACGTTTTTCGTCGGTTTTTACCAATTTCCATGGTTCTTGATCAGCTAAATACTTGTTTCCTAGGCGAGCCAGATTCATAGCTTCAGCTTGAGCATCACGCAATTTATACGCATAAACCAATTTGCTAATGCGCTCTGGAATCGCTTTCATTTCGGCCAAAACTTCCTTGTCGTAGTCAGTAAGTTCACCTTGTTGAGGAACTTTTCCTTCGTAATATTTTTGGGTTAAAACCAACGCACGATTTACAAAGTTTCCAAGAATATCGGCCAATTCACTATTCACGCGTGTTTGATATTCTTTCCATGTAAACTCAGAATCTTTCGTTTCAGGAGCGATGGAAGTCAAGACATATTTTAGTTCATCTTCTTTTCCTGGGTACGCTGCAATATATTCGTGCAACCAAACTGCCCAATTACGAGAAGTAGAGAATTTATCACCTTCCAAGTTTAAAAACTCGTATGCAGGAACGTTATCAGGTAGGATCAAATCACCATGATCTTTTAATAAAATTGGGAAAATGACCGCGTGGAAAACGATGTTGTCTTTTCCAATGAAATGTACCAATTTACGATCGCCTTTCCAATAATCTTCCCAGTTTTTGTTGTTATCCAAGGCCCATTGTTTCGTAGCTGATATATAACCAATTGGAGCATCTAACCAGACGTACAACACTTTTCCATCGGCATTTGGAAGCGGAACTTTTACACCCCAATCCAAATCTCTTGTCATTGCACGCGAATGTAAACCGCCATCAATCCATGACATACATTGACCAATTACTTGGTTTCTCCATGCTTTTGGATCGTGTTGCTGAACACCGTCTAATTTTCCTTCTTTGATCCAAGAACGCAACCATTCTTCATGATTTTGCATTGGCAAGTACCAGTGTGAAGTTGTTTTTAAAATCGGCGTTTTTCCACTTAATGTAGATGTTGGATTGATTAATTCCGTTGGACTTAAATCCGAACCACATTTTTCGCATTGATCACCGTAAGCATTTGGATTTTGACACTTTGGACATTCTCCTGTGATGTAACGATCGGCTAAAAATTGCTGGTATTCTTCGTCGTAATATTGTTCGGATGTTTCTTCCGTGAATTTGCCATTTTCATACAATTTCAAGAAAAAATCTTGTGATGTTTTGTGATGGATTTCTGCTGAAGTTCGGTGAAAAATATCGAAAGAAATATCGAAATCTTTGAAAGCCTTTCCAATGATTCCATTGTATTTATCGACAATTTCTTGAGGTGTAATACCTTCTTTTTTTGCTCTGAGTGTAATTGCAGCACCATGTTCGTCACTTCCACAAATAAATGCCACATCGTGATCATTCATACGCAAGAAGCGCACAAAAATATCTGCTGGAAGGTAAACCCCGGCAACATGGCCTAAGTGAAGTGGTCCGTTTGCATAAGGCAACGCGGCAGTAACGGTATATTTTGCTTTCGTCATCAGAATTTCAATTGAAAGCGCAAAGATACGAGATAGAACCGATAACGCGAAATAGAGGAAGTGAAAAGTGCTTGTTTATATTCTACAATCCAATTGCACTTCTTTTTCAATAAAGCGAATGTTGAATTTTTCCAGTTCGGCAAGAATTGGGGTGTACACTTCTTTTTGAATTGGCAAGGTTACTCCTTTCGTTTTCAAATCACCATTTAAAATCATCTTTGTAGCGATTGCAACTGGTAATCCAACAGTGTTAGCCATGGAAGTATACGTTTGATTTTCACCAATGTTGACCATAGAAGAAGTGATAGAGTAGTTTTGTTCCTCAAATTCGTATTCAAATTCGTGATACATCACCAACATATCTTTATCGTGAGGATCTAAAACCAATTTGTCGACAAGAATTTTTTCGAGTAATTGAGCTGGAGAAGCATTTGGAACGCCAAGTGGTGTTTTACCTTCAAACATTCCTAACCAATCAAAACGATCGTATAAGTTCATGCGATCTTCACGCAAAAAATCTTTGAATTTATCTTCAACGGAACGTAAATAACGATAAGGTAAAAATGCATTTAAGAAAGAGCGCGCAGTTAAGTGTTCCGAATTCTCCATTTTGTATGAATCATCGGTCATTCCTAATTCAATGAACACATTCCACGCTTGACAGAAACCAGGTCTTCTCAACGTTCCTCTGTAAATGGTTGGAACATTTTCTATTCCGTAAGTTTGTCGGTATGAAAGAGAATCACGATTAGCATAACCATCGAAAGCGCCATAACCATCTATTTCTAAACGCATTAAACGGCCAAATAAACGATTGTAAGGAATGTATTTGTATTCGTTGTGATCTATGAAACACGATGCGCCACCTTGTCCAGCTACAACAACATTTCGTGGATTCCATGTAAATTTATAATTCCAAGGATTGTTATCGCTTTCGGGAGCAATTAACCCACCACAAAACGATTTAAACGATGTTACAATACCGCCTTTGTGTTGAATTTCATGAATGATTTTCATGGCACTCATGTGATCAATTCCCGGATCAACACCTATTTCATTCATTATTACAATTCCAGCTTCCTGAGCTTCAGCATCTAAGGTTTTCATTTCCGCAGAAATGTAGGAAGGAGTAATTAAATTCGTTTTTAAAGCAATACAATCTTTTGCAACTTCAACATGAAAACGTGCAGGTAACATGGATATTACTATATCTGCTTTTTCAATTTCAGGTTTGCGTTCATCTGAATTCAATGCATTGAAAGCCAGTGCAACGCCATTCGAATGACCATTTAACTTGCGTTTAACTAATTCGATATCTTGGTCAACAACACGTACTTCCCAGTTGTATTCAATCGAATGCTCAAGGAGATAGCGAATCAACGAAGAAGCGGATAAACCTGCACCAAGAATTAAAATAGTTTTCATACCGTGTTAATATTATGCCGGCAAATGTAACGATTGGTTAAATATTTAATATCATTATTCGTAAATATAATTTGAATTCTATGTAAGAATCTTAAATGAATAACTCTTGATTTCATTCATTTGCAAAGAACATTAAAAAAACTATTTTTGTAGAAATTAAGAAGATTACAATGGGAAGAGCGTTTGAATACCGCAGAGCAGCTAAAGAAAAGCGTTGGGACAAAATGTCGAAATTGTTTCCTAAATTAGGAAAGGCCATTACAATGGCAGCGAAAGAAGGAGGAGAAGATCCTGCAACGAATGCAAAATTGAGAACAGCTATTCAAAATGCGAAGGCTGAGAACATGCCCAAAGATAATATTGAAGCTGCTGTAAAACGTGCAACTCAAAAAGATATTAGTTCTTTCACAGAAGTAATCTATGAAGGGAAAGGTCCACACGGAGTATTAGTAATGGTAGAATGTGCTACAGACAATCCAACTCGAACTGTTGCTAATGTAAAATCATACTTTAATAAAGCAGGAGGAAGTGTTGTACCGAATGGTTCGTTGGAATTCATGTTCAACCGTAAGTCGGTTTTTGAAATCATTAAAACCGATGCGATTGATCCAGAAGAATTGGAACTTGAATTAATTGATGCTGGTTGCGAAGAAATTGAAGTGGTAGAAGATAAAGTATTTGTTTATGGAGATTATACGTCTTTCGGAACAATTGCTAAGGCATTGGAAGATATGAACATTGAAGTTCAAAAATCAAATTTACAGCGTATTCCTACCTCTCCAATTGAATTAACGGACGAACAAATGAACGATGTAGAGAAAATGTTGGATAAAATCGAAGATGACGATGATATTCAGCAAGTATTTACAAATATTGCTTAAGTCATAAAATACTGAGCTTGAAGTAAAATAAAATTCAAAAAAGTGAGTTATTCTTGCTTCAACAACATTTTTTTCTGTGAACGAATGATTAAAACGTATCGAAATAGTCTGTTTTTACTGCTTCTTGTATTAGGGGTAGTTGCTTGCTCGACTGAGAAAAATACGTTAATCAATCGCACCTATCACGGAACAACTGCGCGTTATAATGGTTATTTCAATGCGAATGAATTAATTCGTCAAGGAATTAAATCTTATCGCACATCTTTGAAAGAAGATTACTATTCACTTTTAAAAATTGATCCACTTCCAAATGAAACGGAAGTTATTGGACTTTATCCCTCTATTGATACAGCAATTGTGAAATGTACTAAAGTGATTCAAAATCACAGTATGCCCAGCAATGATCGACCATCACAGAAGAAAGAAGAACACAATGCTTGGATTGATGAAAACTGGACAACAGTCGGAATTGCGTCTTTTTATCGAAGAGATTACGATGCGGCGATGAAAAATTTCATGTTTGTTAAGAAATTCTATTCAAACGATCCTTCAATTTATGTTGGAGAACTTTGGATGGCGAAGACGAATATGGAACTAGGAAAATTGACGGATGCAGGTTTCAATATTGCCAACCTAGAGAAAGCAATTTCAGAACAAGAAGAGGGTGGTGCTAAGAAAGAAAAATCATCGAAGTCGAAAAAAAGCACGAAGAAGGACAAAGAAGACGAATTAGCTCAAGTACCTAAATCTATTCGTTTCGATTTTGAAAAAACAAAAGCGGAATATGCGTTGCGCAAACAGAATCCACAAGATGCCATCAAATACTTAGAGGCTTCTTTAAAATTTGCTAAAAAACAGATAGATAAATCAAGAGTACATTTTATTCTGGGTCAATTGAATGAATCAATTGGTAATCGCGAAGAGGCAAAAAAACAATACGGTTTAACGTTGAAGTACAATGCTCCCTATGAAATGCATTTCAATGCTCGTTTAAAACGAGCATTTATGGGAGGTGATGAAAAGGTTAAGAAAGAATTGTTAAAAATGTTGCGTGACGCAAAAAATGCACAGTTCAAAGATCAAATTTATTACGCTCTAGCTGATATCGAATTGCAAAATTCAAACAAGCCACAAGCAATTGATTACCTTACGAAATCTGCTTTTTATTCGACAGCTAATACGCGTCAGAAAGGAATGGCCTATGAAAAGTTAGGTAATATGTCTTTTGCCGATCGCAATTATGTTCGTGCGCAAAAGTATTATGATTCTTGCGCAACTGTAATTGATGATAATTATCCAAATGCAGAGGGGATTCGAAGTAAAGCAGAAAAACTTGCCGATTTAGTTGCTGCTGTTGAGACTGCTAATTTTGAAGATAGTGTACAACGAATTGCAATGATGGGTGAAGATGAGCGTGTGAAGTTTGTTGAAGATGTAATTAAAAAGAAGAAGGAAGAGGCTGAACGATTGAAACGACTTGAGGCTGAAAAATTACGTGAGTTACAACAAAACCAAAACACTTTTGCTGAAACAAATGGAAGTGGAAGTAAATGGTATTTCAATAATGCTAAAACCCGGGCAGAAGGATATGATGAATTCCGTAAAATGTGGGGGCCACGTGAAAATGAAGACAATTGGCGTAGAAGTGATAAAACTGTGTTAATGCCAATTACAAACTCGGAAGAAGATACCACGAATATTGATCCTGCCGAAAAAATTACTGAAAAGAAAGACTCAATTACTGTGGATCAGTTAATGGCAGATGTTCCGCTTACAGATTCCGCCTTGTCAGCATCAAAAACGCGCTTATTAGATGCATTGTATGCGGCTGGAGTCATATATAAGGATCAATTGAATGAGCCAGACTTAGCCTCAAAACAATTTAACGCAGTACTTGCAAAAGAAACAGTTTGTGAAACTGATATGTCTGCTGCTTTCCAATTGTATAAAATGTACAATGAAGCCAAACCAGAATTAGCTAATCCAAACAAAGATCATATTTTAACTTTGTATCCAAATTCAGATTATGCAAATTACTTGCGTGATCCAGATTATTTTGTGAAACGTAAAGAACGCGAAGCATTAGCGGAACAAGAATACGTAAAGGTACTTGAACGCTATAATCGAGGATTATACTACCCAGTAATTTCGAAAGCTGAGGATGTAATTGCAAACGAAAAGGAAAATAAATACCGATCTAAATACATGCTTTTGAAAGCGATGTGTTTGGGACAAACTTCAAGTAACAAGCAGGAATTATTACCTGTTCTGAATCAGGTTGTGACGGAATACCCAGGAACACCTGAAGAAGCTCGAGCAAAAGAAATGATTGGAATTATTCAAAACGGATATTCTGCCAATGTGGAAGCTGATTTCTCAAAAAAATCGCCATACACTTACAATGATGAAGTACCACAATGGGTGATTGTTTTCTTGGATAAATCGGAAGGAGTAAGTACGGCTAAAACAAAAGTTTCTGATTTTGATAAAGAGTTTTTCAGCCGTGACAAATTAAAAGTGAGTTCAAAGATATTTGGAGATGATCAAAGTATCTTATTGATCCAAGAATTCCCTACTGATTTAAAAGCGAAGGAGTATATCCGCGTTTATAAAGCAACCCGTAAACACCTTTTGGATTTGCAAAATGCCAAAATCGTTGTTATTACTCAAGAGAACATGAAAATTCTCTTTGAACGTAAAGATGTCAAAGAATACGAAGATTTCTACGACGAATTCTATTAGTCTGTTTTAATAACAACCAATTTCTAGATGGAAGAAAACAAAAAGAAGGGCGGCATTTCAAAGTTTGCGCGTTTTTCAGGTTTGGGTATTCAAATGGGTGCAATCATCGCTGGTTTTACGTGGTTAGGAACGTTTCTTGATAAAAAATACACAACAAAAACACCATGGTGGACAATTGGACTTTCTTTATTTGGTGTGATGGCTGGTTTGTACTTAGTTATAAAGGAGGTGATAAAAATGGGTAAAGAAGATGAATAAAGCGAGAGTATTTACATTGATTATCATTGGTTCACTACTTGTTATTCTGGGAATTTATGTAGTACTTGTTCAAGGCAACGTGCTTCAATTGATTGAGAAACATGCAATGATCATTTCTCTTGCTATTAGCATTATTTTTGCAGGTGGAATTCCATTAATTACTCCTTCGTTTCATCAAGATCCTGAAAAATTTGTTGGACGTTTTTTGGTTCTCACGACAGTTCAGTTATTACTTGCAATGTCGATTCTGTTGGCTTTCATTGTTTCCAAACAAAGCGATGCAAAAATAATGTGTTTTCACTTTATTAGTCTGTTCGTTCTGCTATTAATCGTTCAATCGATTGGCTTGATTAAAGTGGCCAATTCAACTGATAAATAAAGTGTTGATTCAGGTTTGATAATAGGTTTTTGTCGCATAAAATCACCAAGTTTTAATAAGCGAGTATGAATCTCGAATTTTCTTAAACTTTTTATCTTGTTTCTTTAGAAAGTTTACCTACCTTTGCGCCAAATTTTGAAAGCTTTTAATAGAAATACTCGTGCAATGGCATTAAAGAATAGAATTAATTACGTATTTATCACGCTTTTAGCAATCTTTTCATTTTCAACTGCAATGGCAAATACGTCTGAAGCAGGTCACGAAGAAGGTAATAAAGAGGAAAAATTCAATGTTGGTGAAATGATTATGCACCACATTAAAGATGCGCACGAGTGGCATTTATGGGGTGGACACCACAATTCTACCTCAATTTATTTACCAGTTATTTTGATCGATGGAGGATTGAAAACGTTCTCTTCTAGTCATTTTTATCACGGTACACCAGCCTCTTCAATTGATCACAAAACACAAAAGCCAGTTGATTACATGGTAGGTGTTGGTCCGGCAGCTGATTACGCAATGTTCCACGAAAAAATCTATAAATTAGAAGGTGGAGAATTGCAATTTGAAGGAGGGCATCCACACAACGTTAAACCACTAGATTTCTCTATTACTAAAAACGTTCTTTCATTGGTTTTTGGTGCAACGCTTATATTAATTGTAATGTCATCAGTGGCGCGTTTCTACAAAAAGAACGGTGCTGTTGCTCCAAGAGGTTTGGCGAAATTTATTGAGCCGTTAATTTTAATGGTGCGTGACGATGTTGCTAAATCGAACATTGATAAACACAAATACCACAAATACGTTCCGTACTTGTTGACGATTTTCTTCTTTATCTTCTTTAATAACTTATTAGGATTGGTTCCAATCATTCCTGGTGGAGCGAATTTAACAGGTAATATTACGGTAACTTTCTTCTTGGCAGTTTGTACTTTATTAGTAACTGTTTTCTCTGGAAACAAAAACTATTGGGGTCACATTTTTGCAACGCCAGGAGTTCCATTGGCTTTGTTGCCAATCATGATTCCAATCGAGGTGGTTGGTATTTTGACTAAGCCTTTTGCCTTAATGGTTCGTTTGTTTGCTAACATTACAGCAGGTCACATTATCGTATTAGCATTGATTTCAATTATCTTCTTAAACAAAAGCGCAGCATGGGGAGCATTATCTGTTCCGATGGCTTTGTTTATTTCGGTGTTGGAGTTGTTGGTAGCTTTCTTACAAGCGTATCTATTTGCAATGCTTTCAGCGTTGTTTATCGGTGCAGCAGTGGAAGAAGCACACCATTAATTAATTTGTAATTTTTATATACATATAGTTATGTTCGGAAGTATAGCAGCAATTGGAGCAGGTCTTGCAGTATTAGGTGCAGGATTGGGTATTGGTAAAATCGGTGGTTCAGCAATGGACGCGATTGCACGTCAACCAGAAGCTTCAGGTAAAATTCAAACAGCTATGATTATCGCTGCGGCGTTAATTGAAGGTGTTGCTCTTTTCGGTGTAGTAGTTGGTCTACTAGGTCTTGAAACAGGAGTTAAGTAATTTTTAAAGCACTTGCCGTAACGGTTGGTTATGGCAAGTGTTTTTTGATTGAAAACAAAAACTAAAAATAAAGTAAAATGGATTTGATATTACCAGATTTCGGTCTCTTGTTTTGGACAGGTTTAGTGTTCATCATTTTGATGTTCATCTTAACGAAATTTATTTGGAAGCCAATTTTGTCATCAGTAAATGCTCGTTCAGAGAAAATTGCTGAAGCTTTGGAAATGGCTGAAAAAACAAAAGCTGAAATGAAATCATTGCAAGCTGCAAATGAGAATCTATTGAAAGAAGCGCGTGCTGAACGTGACGCAATCGTAAAAGATGCAAAAGAAACTGCAACTAAAATGGTTGAAGATGCAAAAACAGCTGCGAAAGTTGAGTCTGAGAAAGTAGTTGCTGCTGCGCGTCAAACGATTGCTTCTGAAAAAGCTGCTGCGATTGCAGAGTTGAAAACACAAGTGGCTTCATTCTCAATTGAGATCGCTGAGAAAATTGTTCGTACTGAACTTTCTTCTGATGCAAAACAAAAAGCTTTGGCTGAGAAAATGGCTGGAGATATTAACTTGAATTAATTTAATTACAATGAGAAGTTCTAAAGGAGCAGCACGCTACGCAAAAGCACTACTTGAATTAGCGATTGAGCAAAACAAGTTAGACGCAATTGCAGCTGACATGAATTACTTGTTACTTGTCAACGACGAGAACAAAGACTTTCATATCGTATTGAATTCTCCAGTAATTAATTCAGATAAAAAAATTGAAATATTCGGAGCTATTTTCGGTCAATTTGATGCATTATCGACAATGTTTATCAATTTGATTACGAAAAACAGAAGAGAATATATGTTACCACAAATTGCACATCAGTTTGATGTTCAAATGAAAGCTGGTAAAGGAATTGTTCCAATTACGTTGATTTCTGCAATTGCATTGAATGATGCAACTAAAAAAGAAATCCTTGAGAAAGCACAAGCTTCAATAAAAGGTACATTGGAAGTTACTGAATTAGTTGATGAGTCACTTATCGGTGGTTTCATCATTCGCATGGAAGACAAGCAAATTGATGCGTCAGTTGCAAGTCAAATTAACAATTTAAAACAACGTTTAACAAGATAAACCACACTTAAGTGGAATCAAAGTAAAACTACACAAGATGGCAGATGTAAAACCAGCAGAAGTTTCTGCAATTTTAAGAGAGCAGTTATCAGGATTTCGTTCTGAAGCTGAACTTCAAGAAGTAGGTACAGTTCTTCAAGTAGGAGATGGTATCGCGCGTATTTATGGATTGAACGGAGTTCAATACGGTGAGTTAATTGAGTTTGATGGAGGTTTGCAAGGAATTGCATTGAACCTTGAAGAAGACAATGTTGGTGCCGTAATGTTGGGTCGTTCTTCTGATGTTAAAGAAGGTGATACTGTAAAACGTTTGGGACGTATTGCTTCTGTTAAAATTGGTGATGGAATGGTAGGTCGTGTTGTGGATACCTTAGGTAACCCAATCGATGGTAAAGGACCAATCCAAGGTGAAACGTATGAAATGCCAATTGAGCGTAAAGCGCCAGGTGTTATCTTCCGTCAACCAGTAACTGAGCCATTACAAACAGGTATCAAAGCTGTTGATGCGATGATTCCAATCGGACGTGGACAACGTGAGTTGATTATTGGTGACCGTCAAACAGGAAAAACAACTGTTGCGATCGATACAATCATTAACCAACGTGAGTTTTACGATAGAGGAGAGCCTGTTTTCTGTATCTATGTTGCAATTGGACAAAAAGGTTCAACTGTTGCTGGTATCGTTAAGAAATTGGAAGATGCTGGAGCAATGGCTTATACAGTAATCGTTGCTGCAAATGCATCAGATCCTGCTACTATGCAGTTCTATGCTCCAATGACGGGTGCTGCAATTGGTGAGTTCTTCCGTGATTCTGGACGTCCGGCATTGATTATTTATGATGATTTATCGAAACAAGCTGTAGCATACCGTGAGGTTTCTCTTTTATTACGTCGTCCTCCAGGTCGTGAGGCTTACCCAGGTGACGTATTCTACTTACATTCACGTTTATTGGAAAGAGCTGCGAAAATTATCGCTGATGATGCAATTGCTGCTCAAATGAACGATTTACCAGATTCAATTAAACACTTGGTAAAAGGTGGTGGTTCTTTAACTGCATTGCCAATTATCGAAACACAAGCGGGTGACGTTTCTGCGTACATTCCAACAAACGTAATTTCGATTACAGACGGACAGATTTTCTTGGAGTCTGATTTATTCAACGCTGGTATTCGTCCTGCAATTAACGTTGGTATCTCTGTATCACGTGTAGGAGGTAACGCGCAAATTAAATCAATGAAGAAAGTAGCAGGTACCTTGAAATTAGATCAAGCACAGTACCGTGAGTTGGAAGCGTTTGCGAAATTTGGATCTGACTTAGATCAAGCAACTAAATCTGTATTGGATAAAGGAGCTCGTAACGTGGAAATCTTGAAACAACGTGAAGGAGATCCAATGTCAGTTGAAAAACAAATTGCGATTATCTATGTTGGAACAAAAGGTTTAATGCAAAATGTTCCAGTAAATAAAGTGAAAGAATTCGAAAAAGAATACTTGAACTATTTAGAAGCAAAACATGCTGATGTATTGGTTGCATTGAAAGCTGGTAAATATACAGATGAAATCACAGATACATTGACAAAAGTTGCTAAAGAATTAGCTGATAAATACTAAACAATTTTGAATTTGGGATTCGTGATTTGTAATTACGAATCCTGAATCCTGAATCTTGAATTATATTATGCCAAGTTTAAAGGAAATACGAAATAGAATCACCTCAGTAGGTTCAACGATGCAGATCACTTCAGCAATGAAGATGGTTTCTGCAGCAAAGTTGAAAAGAGCGCAAGATGCAATTACACAAATGCGTCCTTACTCTGAAAAACTACAAGAGATTCTAAGCAATTTAAGTGCAACCTTGGATTTATCTGAAAACGCATTTTCTGACTCACGTGAAGTGAAAAACGTATTGATCGTTGGTATTACTTCAAATCGTGGATTGTGTGGTGGTTTTAATAACAATGTTATTAAACGTGTTACGCAATTGGTGAATGAAGAGTACAAAGATGCAAATCCACGTGTTCTTTGTTTAGGAAAGAAAATTCGCGATTCATACAAACGTTCAGATGCCTATTTCATCAATGATGCTTTGGAACCAGTTGAAGATATTTTCAATGCCTTAAATTTCGAAAACACAACTGTAATTGCAAACGAATTGATGCGCATGTTTACAGCGAAAGAGTTCGATAAAGTAGTTGTGGTTTATAACCGTTTCGTAAATGCAGCGACGCAAGATGTTCGCACTGAACAATACTTGCCAATTGTTCCAACGGTTCAAGAAGATAGTTCATCTGCTGGTGATTATATTTTCGAACCAACGAAGGCAGAAATTGTTGCTGATTTGATTCCTAAATCATTGAAAATTCAATTGTTTAAAGGATTGTTAGATTCGAATGCTGCTGAACATGGAGCGCGTATGACAGCAATGCACAAAGCAACAGATAATGCAAGTGAATTACAAAAAAGCTTGAAATTGTCTTACAATAAAGCACGTCAAGCGGCCATTACAAACGAAATCTTAGAGATTGTTGGTGGTGCTGAAGCTTTGAATAGTTAAGAAGCAATTTCACAAGATATAAAAAGCAGTATCGAATTTCGGTACTGCTTTTTTGTTTTTTTACGAATTACGAATTACGAATTACGAATTACGAATTACGAATTACGAATTACGAATTTTACTAGCGTAAGCAAAATCCCAAAACTGTATCAATAAATTCATCTGGCGCTTCAGCATGAACCCAATGCCCAGCTCCAAGAATTGTTTTTAGTTCAGAATCTGGAAAGAGTTCTTCCAATTCATCAACGTCTTCATCTAAAATATAATTCGATAATTCACCGCGAATAAATAGCGTAGGAAGCATTACTTCTTGTTCTGGAATACGAGATAGAATATTTTCCATTTCGCGCTCTAAAACGCTTAAATTCATTCTCCAGGCTAATTGACCTTTCTCTTTCCAATACAAATTCTTCAAAAGGAATTGACGCACGCCTTCTGAGTCAATGTGCAACTTTAAAATAGCTTCGGCTTCACTACGAACTTTGATAGCATCCAAATCAATTGCGTGCATTCCTGCAAGAATATGTTGGTGGTGCATTGGATAGGACTTAGCGCCAATGTCAACAACAATCAATTTTTCCAATAACGATGCGTTTTGTTGCGCGAAAAGCATTGCTACTTTGCCGCCCATTGAATGACCAAGTAAAATAGATTTTTTCAAATCTAAATCATTGTATAACTCTTTCAAGTCGTCGACCATAAGCTGATAGGAAAATTCATCAGACCAAGGAGAATGTCCATGATTTCTTAAATCCACCAAAATCACGCGGTAATATTCGGCCAATTTCTTTGCATGCGTTTGCCAATTATCAGAAAAACCAAACAAACCATGTAAAATAACCATTGGTTGACCTTCTCCTAATTCACGATAATGAAGTTTCATATTTATTCTCTCAATCGATGATTTTCGATGTTAAAATTAAAAAGAAATGTCGGTTTGAAGGAATTTTTAATCGGTTGATTTGTTTTGAATTCGATATAAAAAAAGGGACCGAAGTCCCTTATCAAGAATAGTTGTCAATTAATTTTTAATCAATTGTTTTATTTCTGTATGATCCAATAAATCAGAACGCATGATCAATGTGTAAATTCCTTTTGCAAGTTCATTTAAGTTAATGTTATAACTATTTGAGCCTGCATGAGCGTCATATTCATATTGAGCTATCAATCTTCCTGTATTATCATACATAGAAACAGAAATCGTTCCTTTACGTGCAGTAGTTAAATCAAAATTAACGGATGAATTTGCTGGATTAGGGAATAATTCAGACAAAATTGTTTGATCCAGAGATCTGTTCAATGTAATTGTTTGTGAATAACTGTACTGTCCATCAAAATCCGTTTGCTTCAAGCGGTAATAATTAATTCCTTTATATGGATTGTAATCAAATTCTTGATAGTTCAAATGGGTTGTACTATTTCCTGCTCCGTTAATAATGGCAATTTCTTCAAAATCAATTCCATTTCTTGAACGTTCTAATGTGAAATAATCATTGTTGTGTTCACTTACAGTTGTCCATGTTAACAAATTGTCTTCTCCTACCATTTCACCCATAAAATTGATAAGTTCAATTGGAAGAGGTGTTGCTGATTGCGCAACTCCAAATACAGAAAAACCTGAAAGTCCATTTCTATTCACTTGTGTTGAAGTTGATGCTGCACAAGTTCCATCAAGAATCCACCCTGGCATTGGTCCAATTACCGGTTTTTTCATAATGGTCCAACCAGAATAGATATTTGTAACATTCGTTGGATAAAGTGACATATTATAAGAAGATGCAGTATTTGGAGTTGCTGTCAATGTCCAATAACCATTGTTCATTGCATCCATGCTGAAGGTAGTTCCACAATTCGTTCCACCTTGAACTGGAGGCAAGAATGGCCAAATATCGAAACGTGAATCAAAATATGTGTTAGTGTTAGTTGTAAAGGTAGTTACAGCACGTTGGAATCCTTTCGCAACATTCCCAACAGGCCAATTATAAGTTCCAGAAGCAGTAGTATAGCGTCTTAAATTTCCATCGACGAAACTTGTTGTTGTTCCCGTTGATACAGAAGCAGGTGTTGTATTG
>JBDLVK010000095.1:0-33182 GCA_039804825.1 Bacteroidota bacterium | reverse complement strand
GAGATTATACCCATTGAACCTGTCAGGATAATGCCTGCGTAGGGAAGATGATACTTAAATTATTAATTGCTAATTATTCATATTCAGAGAATTAGCCCCTTGTTCTTGTTAAATTTTTTATTAAAATGAAAACAAGACTTTCACACATTGTTTCACTGTTTGCCCTCGGCTTTTGTTTTGTGGCAAACGCACAATTCAACTTATCTGGTCGTGTCTATGACGCGCAAGGAACGCCGCTTCCAGATGTCAAAATTCAACTAGAAGAAACCTATTTGGTCACTTCGTCCGATAAAGATGGCTTCTACCTCTTTAGCAACATCCAATCACAGGCATACACTGTGACTTTTACAAAAAGTGGCTTTGAAACACAAACGATTCGAACGATTGGAAATCAATCTAAACAAGCTGACGTGTTGGACGCCTACATGAAACCATCAACGGTCATGATTGAAGAGGTGCAAGTTGTCGCTGTTCGAGCAAACGATAAAACACCAACTACCTTCACCAATTTAACATCAAAGCAAATCCAAGCTAAGAATTTTGGACAAGATTTACCGTATTTACTGGAGTCTACGCCTTCAACTGTCGTAACTTCTGATGCTGGAGGAGGAGTTGGTTATACAGGAATTCGTATACGCGGAGTAGATCCAACACGCACAAATGTGACAGTCAATGGAATTCCGTTAAACGATGCCGAATCCCACGGAGTTTATTGGGTGAATATGCCAGATTTTGCATCTTCAACAGACAACATTCAAGTGCAACGAGGAGTTGGAACATCAACGAATGGTGCAGCATCTTTTGGATCAAGTATTAATATTAAAACAGACAACATTCAAAAAGTGGGGTATGCTGAGTTGGATAATTCAATTGGTTCATTTTCAACATTACGCAATACGGTAAAAGTTGGCTCAGGACTAATTAATAACAGATTTACTGTCGATGCCCGCTTATCGCGCATTACATCGGATGGCTATGTTGATCGCGCATCTTCAAATTTGAAATCATTTTACTTGTCAGGTGCTTATGTTGGTGAAAAAACATTAATAAAGGCCAATGTTTTCAGCGGAAAAGAAGAAACATATCAAGCTTGGAACGGAATTCCTGGTGCAAAATTGAGTGGCAATTATGACAGTTTGTTGAATCATTATTACAACAACCTAGGTTCTACCTATGTAACAGCTGAAGATTCAATCAACTTGTTCAATTCCGATCCACGTAAATACAATTATTACACCTACGACAAGGAAGAAGATAATTACCAACAAGATCATTATCAATTGCATTTCACACATACTTTTTCGCCAAAATTCACCTTCAACGCTGCAGGTCACTACACATATGGACGCGGTTATTATGAACAATACAAGCGCAATCAAGATTTTGGAACGTATGGTTTAGACACTGTTTTCACGAACGGTGGTGATACAATAACAACGACCGATTTAATTCGCAGAAGATGGTTGGATAATCATTTTTATGGCGGAATTTTCTCTTTGAGTTACTCCAATTACAAGAACTTCAAACTTATTTTTGGTGGTGGTGCTAATGAATACAAGGGAACACATTTTGGTGAAATTATTTGGGCACGAACAGCATCTCAAAGTGAAATCAATCAGCATTATTACGACAACGACGCACGAAAATTTGAAGCAAATGCTTACCTCAAAGCGAACTACCAACGCAAAGGATTCAATGTATTTGCGGATTTACAAGTACGTACGATTAATTACTCTTATTTGGGTTATGACCAATCTTATGGAAATTTAATTCCACTTCAACAAGATGTAAAATTCACCTTCTTTAATCCAAAGGCAGGAATGATGTACGATTTCAACACGAAAAACAATGTTTATGCTTCATTCAGTATGGCGAATCGTGAGCCTGTTCGTGATGATTTTATTCAAAGTACAGCTGCAAGTCGTCCAAAACCAGAACAATTACAAAACATTGAAGCTGGTTATCGTTACCGCGGGAAAAAGCTGTTTAGTAATGTCAATTTTTATTGGATGAATTACAAAAACCAATTAATTCTAACAGGTGAAATCAACGATGTTGGTGCATACAACCGAACAAATGTCGCTAAATCTTATCGTGCTGGAATTGAATTGGAAGCAGGTTATATGCTTTTCAGAAATTTGAGTGTTACAGGTAATTTAACCCTGAGTCAAAATAAAATCAATGAGTTTAAAGAGTATGTAGACAATTACGATACGTATACACAAGACGTGATTGTGCATAACAACACTGACATTGCATTTTCTCCTTCAACAATTGCATCTTTAGGATTGTCTTACGTTCCAATTAAGAATTTAGATATTACGGTTTTATCAAAATATGTCGGTAAACAGTATTTAGACAATACTTCGAATGAAAACCGAAAAATTGATGCGTATTATTTGACAAATCTTTCAATCAATTACACCATCAAAGATGTACTTTTCAAAGAAATTAAAATTGGTGTTTTGACTAACAACCTGTTCAATTACATGTATGAAAACAATGGTTATACGTGGGGTTATATTTACGGTGGAAAATACATTACGGAGAATTTTTACTATCCGCAAGCAGGTAGAAATTTCTTAGTACGTTTAACTTTGAAAATGTAAATTGACAGATATGGAACGATTCTTGTCAAGACCGAACTAAAAATTTTAAAACGATGAAAAAATCATTATTCTTACTAGCAAGTTTCCTTGTAATTTTCACTGCATCATTTGCTACTGAACTGAATTACAAATGGAAAGCAAATTCGTTCTATGCATTTAATTCAGTTGTTACAGATAACATTACCACTTCCGTAATGGGAATGAATGTCTCTGAAAAATACACTACAACGGTTGATTTTGTCTTGTTTATACAAAGCGTTGATGCGAATGGTTTAGCGACAGGCCGATTGTATTTAACCAATTTCAGTGTTAAAGACAGCAAAGGACTTTCGGTTGCTAGTTTGGTAAATGTGCCAAAAGATGCTGTTAAAAGTGATATTACAGTTGACAAAAAAGGAAACTTCATCTTTGCTAAAAAAGTTACATTGGTTACAACACCAACATCAAATGTATTGGTTTACGCAAATGCCAGCGAAAATGGCGCTTCTGCAGGTATTCAAACTGAAAATGAAAAAGTAGATGCCTACGCTGAGTTTGATCCAAAAACTGGGAAATTAAAAGCTGGTTACACGGTTCAAACAATGAAAACAACCAAAAAAGTTACGGTTACTGAAAATGAGCAAAGTGATGAATTAGATGTGTTTCCTTACGATTTCTTACAAATGCTGGTAATGCCTGAAGGACAAGTTGCAGCTAACAATCATTACAATGCAAAAGCTGGAATGTACACTGTTGACGTTTTGGTCAAATCAATGACAAATGGAATTGCAACTATTGGTGAAACCATTTCAACGGATAAATCGGCAGACATGTTTGAAGGTGGTGCTTCTGGAGAAACAGAAGAAGGATCATTTAACATGGGAACATTTGGGGGAACAAGTCAAATGGATCTAACAACTGAAGATCAAGAAGCGATTGACATGTCTAAAAGCATGTCACCAGATATGGACGGCGTTTTAACGACAACGTTTGATTATACAAATGGAATGTTTGTTGGAGTTAGCGGAACGATTAACACGAACATCGACATGATGGGAATGAAAATGACGGTTAAATCAGTTCTAACCATGAAGAAAAAGTAAAGGAATTGGATCAATATTAAGGGAGCTTTTAAAGAGCTCCCTTTTTTATTTTTAGCAAGAATTTCGATCAGAACGATTGACTTAGAAATAAATTTTCAAAATGATTTCTTATTGATTATTTTTGTCTTGCACCATGAAAAAATTGATTTTAATATTCTTTTTATTTTCAATGCTGATAACAAGTCTTATTGGACATGTTGTATTTAATGTTTTGACCCTTCACGCTAAATCTACACTCAAGAAAGAACTTAAAAAGAACGTTCCTGAAAAGAAATTACATGCTTTCACTTTTGATATTGGTAAATCACCAAATTGGATTGTTGAAAACAAAGAATTCAATGTTGATGGTCAATTATACGACATTGTGAAAACTAAACATGCTAAGGACAAAATTACTTTTCTATGCATCAGCGATAAAGAGGAAACGATTCTATTCTCTCATTTAGGACCATTAATCTTGAAACATGTAACAAAAAAGGGTAATCCAAAAAACCACTCGTTAATTCAATTATTGAAAACAACGTATGTATCCAATGATTTGAATGCGACATGTTGCCAACTGCCCAACATTAGAAACACGAAAGCACTTTTTGCTCCATTACATTTTCTGTTTAAATCTGAAACAATCGAAATTGATTCCCCACCACCCCTTACATTTTCATAATAATATAACCTCAACACAATTGAACGAATTTTAAAAATTATGAAAATATAGTATTATGAAAAAAAATATCTTTAAATCAGCTGCAATTTTATTGCTATCAGTTTTTGTTTTGTCTGCATGTAGTAAATACGAAGAAGGACCAAAATTCACATTATTAACAAAAAAAGCACGTTTATCTGGAGAGTGGGTAATTGAATCTGTAACTTATAATACTACAGACATTACTTCTTCTTATGAAGCTCTTTTAGGAGCAAATTTCGTTCTTGAAATTGAAAAAGATGGTGGTTATCGCACTGAAGGTTCAAATCCAGACACAGGAACTTGGGAATTAGGTGAAGATAAAGACGATATTCGCTTTCTATCTAGTGCAAGTGGGGCTACTGAAGAAACATTCAGAATTCTTAAATTGAAAAATAAAGAATTGTGGTGGAAGCAAACACAAACAAATGGTGACATTATTGAATTCCATTACATAGCGAAATAATCTTCTTTGATTTATTCATTTGAACCCTGCTTTTAATTAAGCGGGGTTCTATTTTATACAGTAGATATGAAAATTCAATTTTTCATAGTAATTCTGTTTGCACCAATTTTCAGCTTTGGTCAAAGTTGTTTTTCCGGTAAGGTAATAGATGAGACAACTCTTTTGCCTTTGGAAAAAGCACAGATTTATTTCCCCGAATTATCAATTCTTGTTGAAACTGATAGTGCCGGACTATTTCAAATTTGCAATAACCAGTTATCCAATAGCTTGGTTGAAGTATCACTTCCTGGATATCAAACCCTCATTAAGAGTATAAAGACAGAAGGAAACAATCAGATAATCGATTTAAAATTGCATGCAACAATTAAAACGATACCTGAAATTGTTATTTCCGCAACTCGTTTAAGTAAACTAGAAGAAACACCAACTATAATTAACACATTGACGAGTGATGAATTAAGGGCAAATGGTGCCTTATCGCTTAGCGATGGAATTGCAAAAATGCCAGGTGTGAGTCAATTAAATACCGGTGTTGGTATTTCCAAACCTGTAATCCGCGGATTGTTTGGAAATCGAATTCAAACCGTAATGCTCGGTTTACGATTCGACAATCAGCAATGGCAAGATGAACACGGTCTTGGTCTTTCAGATATTGGAGTTGATCACATTGAGATAATAAAAGGAGCTGCATCCCTACTTTACGGTTCAGAAGCTATGGGTGGAGTACTAAATGTAATTGAAGAAAAACCAGCCGCAATCGGTACAATTTCGAAGGACATTTCAATGCGTTTTTTCACAAATACATTGGGCAACTCAACTGATTTAGGTATTAAAGGAGCAAACAACAAATTCAATTGGCGCATTCGTTTGGGAGTCGATTCACATGCCGACTATACGGATGGAAACAATAATCGCGTATTAAATTCGAGATTTGGTGGATATTACTTCAAAAGTTCAATTGGATTTCACCGAAAACATTGGGAAAATCAAAATGATTACATGTTTTCATTGAACAATTTTGGCTTCTTGATGGAAGCATCAACTCAAAATTTAACTGTTGACAATCGCTTTAGTCGTGGATTTGATAAACCTCATCACTCTGTTTTTTTGCATGTGTTATCTTCACAAAATACATTTTACTTAAAGCGTTCTAAGCTAAAATGGGTTTTTGGCACACAATTCAATGACCGTCAAGAACAAGAAGGGGGAAGCAAGATAAGTTTGAATATGCTTTTAAACTCCTATTCTAGCAATCTTTTGTGGATTAAAAAGCTGAGTGAAAATCAAGAAATAACCATTGGAACTCAATCAATGTTTCAAACCAATCGCAATATCGGTTCCCGCACAATTGTTCCTGATGCAAACTTATTTGAATCATCCGTTTTTGGGTATTTCAAACATTCGGGAAAGTCACTTTCAATCGAAAGTGGACTGCGTTACTCAATAAAAAACATTCAAACATTTTCAACTGGTTCAATAAATACCAATCAAGAAAATCCAGGAACTAATATTCTGCCTTTCAATAACTGGTTTAATTCGTTGAACGGGTCAATTGGTCTGAGTTATTTTGATTCCAAACATTGGAATGTAAAATCAAATTTATCAAGTGGTTACCGACCTGGGAATTTAGCAGAATTATCGTCAAACGGTTTACATGAAGGAAGTGTACGTTATGAAATTGGAAACACCGATTTAAAAATTGAACAAAATATCTGTATTGATTTTTTAATCAATTATGAATCAAAATGTTTCTCCTTTACCTCTTCGGTTTATGCGAATCGATTTTATAACTACATCTATTTGTCTCCGACTAATCAAGAATTTATTGGGTTTCAAATCTACAGATATATACAACAAAATGCTCTGTTGAAAGGAACTGAGTCAATATTGGAATACCATCCAAATTCCATCAAATGGTTTACTGCAAAAATCTCGCAATCCATTGTTATTGGTAAAACGGATGAAGGGAATTTTCTACCATTTATTCCGGCTCAAAAAATTAGTTCAGAAGTAAAAATTAAACTTCCATCAAACAACAAATGGACCAGTTCCTTTATTCGTGTTGGTTCCGATTATGTATTTGCCCAAAATCATCCTGGTCAATTTGAAACCTCAACAAATGACTATGCGCTGTTAAACGCTGGCATAGGAACAAGTTTAAAAATGAACGAAAAGCAATTAACCATTTCAATAGCCGGAAACAATCTATTGAATAGAGCTTATTACGACCATCTTTCAAGATTTAAGTATTTTGGTATTTTAAATATGGGTAGGTCAATTGTAATCAATTGTAAATTAAACTTTTAAATAACAAGTATGAAAAATAAATTAGTATACATTTGTTTTATTATGATAGCTGGATTCGCATCATTTACTTCTTGTAAAAAGAAAAATGATCCACACGTACCGCCATCTGTTGAATTTAAAACTTCGCTTGGATATTGCTATAAAGATACAGTTGTGGGACTACAAGACACTCTAAATGTGGGCATTGTAGCGACGAAAACAGAAGATGATTTAAAAAGTTATAATGTCTCATATTCATATGACGGAGCGACAACAACATCAACTTTCTACAATTATTTGGCTACCGAGACTGAGTACACAGGTTTAAACAAGGATGTACAGATTATCACCCGCAATCAAGCAGGCAGTGAAAAATGGATTTTTTCAATTGTAGATCGCGACGGAAACATTACTCAAAAGCAATTTACGCTTACCGTACAGTAATAAATAAAGGCTTTCTTTCGAAAGCCTTTATTGTTAGAAGTTATTGGAACGTAATCGCTTAATTTCGGCCTTCATTTTTTTATTCAATAAGCGTTTTTCTTTTACAGCTTTTGGAACCTTTGAAGGTTTCCTTTTTTTCTGAATGACAAAACATTGTCCAATCAACTCATGGAATTTTTCCAAGGCAATTTTTTTGTTTCTCAATTGACTCCTTTCCGTCTGAACAATTACATGTAATGCTCCTTCAGAATCCAATCGCTTACTAAGCTTTTCTGAAATAAGTGTTCTTTGTTCTTCATTCAATAGTTTAGATTCCGAAACGCTAAAAATCAATTCAACTTTTGTCGAAACTTTATTGACATGCTGTCCACCAGCCCCACCACTTCGTGACGTTTTATATATAATTTCAGAATCGAGCAGTTGTGGATCGAAAAGCATTGATGAGTTGGAATGTTGATTTGGTAAAAATAGGTTAAATTTCTTGGGGTAAATAGATATTATTTATAAAATAAGGTAATTTCAAAACCTTTTAGGTTTCCTATTGTTTTTAATTCAAACATCCAATGATGCTTAAATCCGGATACATATTTACACCTTATAGTGCACCTGAGCAATCAAATTTTGACAGATTATTTGATATTTTCAGTGAATTGATCACTCACACCTCTGGCGATGTCGATGAGGCACTTGATTGGATGAATGTCCTTGATAAAGAATATTCTTTGACAAGCGATGATTATACCATGGAAGATTTTGTCGAAGACTTAAAAAAGAAAGGTTATTTGCGTGAAGAAATTGAACCCGATGGAAAAGGACAATTATCAATTACAGCAAAAACAGAGCGTGTTTTGCGTAAAAATGCCATGGAACAGATTTTTGGGAACATCAGAAAAAGTGGCCAAGGTAATCACAAATCCAAAAAAAGCGGTCAAGGAGATGAGGCTACTGGGGAATTTCGTGATTTTCAATTCGGTGATTCAATCGAGCATATTTCGATGACGGAAAGTTTGAAAAATGCACAAATCAATCATGGAATGGGCGATTTTCATTTAACCGAACAAGACCTTGTGGTTGAAGACACGCATCACAAATCTCAAATGAGCACAGTTTTGATGATTGATATCAGTCACAGTATGATTTTATATGGAGAAGATCGCATCACTCCAGCCAAAAAAGTTGCAATGGCTTTGGCAGAACTCATCACAACAAGTTACCCAAAAGATACCTTGGATGTTATTGTATTTGGAAATGATGCTTGGCCTATTAAAATTAAAGATTTACCTTATTTAAATGTTGGGCCCTATCACACCAACACAGTTGCTGGATTAGAATTAGCAATGGATATTCTTCGCCGTAAACGCAATACGAATAAGCAAATTTTCATGATTACAGACGGAAAACCAAGTTGCTTACGAATGCCAGATGGTCAATACTACAAGAACAGTAATGGTTTGGACGAAATGATTGTGGAAAAATGTTACAACATGGCAGCTCAAGCACGAAAAATGCATATTCCAATTACCACATTTATGATTGCTCAAGATCCTTACTTACAGCAATTTATTGAAGAATTTACAAAATCAAATAAAGGAAAAGCGTTTTATACTGGACTAAAAGGTTTGGGCGAAATGATCTTTCACGATTACGAATCAAATAGAAAAAAACGAATTAATTGATACGATGAACACAACAATCAACACAATTGGTGCTTTGAAAGGAGCAGGATACATTTCGAAAAGTATCAAAACAGAATTAAGAGACAATTTAATTGAATCATTAAAATCCGGAAAACCAACATTTCCCGGAATGCATGGTTATGAGCACACCGTTATTCCGCAATTGGAGCGTGCGATTTTATCGAAACACAATATCAACTTGCTTGGATTACGCGGACAAGGAAAAACGCGCATTGCACGGATGATGGTGAATTTACTGGATGAGTACATTCCGGTTGTGGCTGGAAGTGAAATGAATGATGATCCGTTTAATCCGATGAGTCGTTACGCAAAAGACCTGATCGCAGAAAAAGGAGATGAAACACCAATTGAATGGTTGCACCGATCAGATCGCTTTTTTGAAAAATTAGCAACACCAGATGTAACGATTGCCGATTTGATTGGCGATATTGATCCAATTAAAGCCGCAAATTTGAAATTGAACTATTCCGACGAGCGAGTACTCCATTTTGGAATGATTCCACGTGCAAATCGTTGTATTTTCGTTATCAATGAATTACCCGATTTACAAGCGCGTATTCAAGTTGCATTGTTCAATATTCTTGAAGAAGGTGACATTCAAATTCGCGGATTCAAATTGCGTTTACCACTTGATCTACAGTTTGTTTTTACAGCAAATCCAGAAGATTATACCAATCGTGGAAGTATCGTCACACCTCTAAAAGATAGAATTGGTTCGCAAATATTGACACATTATTCAGCCGATATTAAAACAGCGAAAAAAATCACGGAGCAAGAAGCTCAAAAATTGGAAAATCGCTTGTGCGAAGTTCACGTTCCAGAGTTAGCAAAAGACATTCTTGAGCAAATTGCTTTCGAAGCAAGAGAAAGTGAATACATCGATCACAAAAGTGGCGTGAGCGCGCGTATGAGTATTACGGCTTATGAAAATTTGATCAGTACAGCTGAACGAAGAGCAATTTTGAACAATGAACACGAAACAAGCGTTCGCTTCAGTGATTTAATTGGAATGATTCCGTCGATTACTGGAAAGGTGGAATTGGTGTATGAGGGAGAACAAGAAGGTACGTCTTTCGTAGCCAATCAATTGATTAGTGAAGCAACAAAAACGCTCTTTTTAACTTACTTCCCAAAAATTGAAAAACTGAAGAAAGAGGATCAAGTTACTCCGTACGATGATGTTTTAAGTTGGTTCTTTGAAACGGATGCCTTTGAATTGGAAGATGAAACAGATGAAAAAACGTACACTTCCGCATTGAATGCAATTGAACCTTTGAAAAAATTAATTAAACGTTACCAACCTAACGTTGCTGAACAAGATCTGCCTTTTTTAATGGAATTTGTTCTTTGGGCATTAGTCGAATTGAAACAATTATCAAAACGAAGAACTGCAAATGGAATGTCGTTTAATGATATCTATGACAATTTAATTAAAGGATTATAATCTTTACAAAACACTAAAAAAGGAGTCATTTTAGCAAAAATGACTCCTTTTCTGTCTAAAAACTGCTACAAAAGCTGCTTTTTCGCGTAAAATGCCTTTGGTTGAATATTCCATTGAATTCCAAGTCCTGTTGAACTCAATTCGACTGAATTCATTAGTTTGTCCAAGGATTTTTTTGAATGATGGTTGTGAATCATATACGCAGTTAAATCAAAGACAAACAAAAATCCACCTTGCATTAACAAACTAGTTCCATAACCGTTGAATTGATCTTGTTTTGTAGTATTTGTTTTAGCTTCACTTCTCAATAACAATCCTCCAGCCATATAGGCAATATCTAATCCAGAATTAATTAAAAATACCTTTTCAGTTCGATGTTGTGTTCGAATTGTTTCTCCAAACGATAAACTTGAATTTGCCTTTTTTGCTTTCAAATAACCCGGAATTGCTAAGCCAATATTTACGGTGTTCCACATTACATTCATTTGATGAAAGTAATGAGCTTCACCAGAAGTTACTGTTGACCATCCGATTCCACCAACAATAAAATTTGTTGTTGCCCAAGTGCCCAAACCAACCATTAATCGCTTATCTGTTTGAATTCGTTCTTTATTGAATTGCTCGAGGGATTGGGCGCTAGAAAGCAACGTGCTCAACAGGGCAAAAATCAAAATTAACTGCTTCATACAAGTTGGATTTTTTCATATTAACACATTGTTTGACAAATAGTTTAGACAACAATAAGAATGAGACTGCGAAGCTGCACCGAAGGTAAACAGAATGAAAATGATGTAAAACAAAAACGAGAATGACGCTCTCGCTCTCATTCTCGCTTTGTTTTGTGACCCCGGAGGGATTCTAACCCCCGACCGCTGGAGCCGAAATCCAGTGCTCTATACAGCTGAGCTACGGAGCCTTTTTTTGCGTTGAGAAGTTCTTCTCAATCCTCACAAATGTACAGTTGCGAATACAATTCACCAAATACTATTACGAATTAGTTGTTATTTCTCCTAGATTCAAATAAATTTGACCTTCTTGCGTTTAATGCAAACAAATTATAAAAAATGCGTTCACTCATCGTTTTATTCATATCCTTTCAAGCATTCTGTCAAGTTGGAACAGGCGAATGGCGTTTGCATGTCCCTGCAAATAAAGCAATTGATGTTGCTGCTGGAAATGGAATATCCTATGCCGCCTTTGAAAATGGTTTGGTTGAATACGATATCGATGCGAAAGAAGTTAGCGTTTGGACAGATGTGAATGGGTTATCCGATATCAATCTTACAACGCTCTTCTATGATCAAACACAAAATGCACTCTATATCGGTTACGACAATGGTAATATAGATAAGTTAAAAGACAACCGTATTATCAATATTCCATCGATAAAAATGGCCGAAATACCTGGTTCGAAGCGAATTAATAAAATTGTTCCATACAATGGATTTATCTATTTAGCAACAGGTTTTTCAGTTATTAAAATTGATCCTAACAAGGATGAAATAAAAGATACATGGTATCCAACAAATGGAAATTTGGCGGTTTTGGACATTGCCTTTAGAAACGATTCCATATTCGCGCTTACAAGTAATCAATTGTATGCAGCAGACGTTAACAATTTCGCATTGGCCGATCCAAATGAATGGAATCTTTCTTCTTTATTACCTGTTATTTCCAATGAAACCTACACAGAAATTGAAACGATAGAACAAGAACTATATGTACTTTTTAAAATAGATGGATATGGACTTGACACCATTTATCAACTTCATTCTAACGGGCCTATCTCTGTGATGCCATCCACAGAATCGTATGAAATAAACAGTATTTTCAATGCTCAATCAAAAATTGGAGTGAATACGGATGGTGCCGTTTATGCGTTAAACACTGACTTTACTATTGCATCCAATTATAATAGTTTTAGTCTTGGTAGATGGATCCGACCATTGAACAGCTGTTTCTTCAACAACTCACTTTGGGTTGGTGACGCAGCAAATGGTTTTCTTGAGGTTCCAAATTTCTTTAGCATCAATAAAATTGGTTTTGAAGGACCTCCAAAAAAAGAGTTTTATAGTCTTGATTGTGAAAATGGTAAATTGGCTATCGCTGGAGGCGGATTATCTTCGGTTGCCGCAACTTATAGCGGTTCTGGAATCTATTTGTTCGAGGATGAAAAATGGTCATTACGCGACCGTGATAATATGACTTTGTGGAGCAATGGTACACAAATCTGGGATTTCTTAACAGTTTCAATTGATCCAAATAAACCAGATAATATTGCCGTAGGTACTTTTTCTCCAACACCAATTTCCATCATGGATGAAACAAATCAAGTGGTAGATACTTTTACACCACTTAATTCAACATTGCAATACACTGAAGTTGGAGGGTCACTGTGTATGATAAATGCAGTAAAATATGATCAATCAAGTAATTTATGGATGTTAAATGCATTCACCGATTCTCCTTTAAACGTTTACACAGCAGACGGTGAATGGTACGCTTTTGATACTGGATTATCGTCAAAAAACAAGTTTGCAAAAAAATTAGTGATCGATTACAATGGCAACAAGTGGTTTTCTCTTGATGGTGCAGGATTATTTGGGTTCAATGACAACCAAACCATTTCGAATTTAAGTGACGATAAGTATAAAAATCTGAATTCTGGTGAATTTACAGGTGCATTACCTTCCAACACGGTAAACGCCATAGCTGTTGATTTCGACAATGAAATTTGGATCGGAACAGACAATGGATTTGCCGTTCTGTATAATTCAGAAAACGTCTTCGATGCTGCTGCTGGTTCCTATAACGCGCAACGTATTAAATTGGAATATGAAGGAAACGTGGAATACGTTCTTGGAAACACAAACATCGTTGATATTGAAGTAGATGGCGCGAATCGTAAGTGGTTTGCAACAGCGAATTCTGGATTAATCTTGCTTTCGGCCGATGGATTGGATGTTATCTCTCAATTTACAGCTGAAAATTCACCGTTAATTTCAAATAACATTATCGACATTAAACTTGATCATTCTACTGGTGAATTGTACATTGTTACGGACAAAGGATTGATATCTTATCGAACTGATGCGACTTATGAAGATCCAGATTATTCAAATGTGAAAGTCTTCCCTAATCCTGCTCGTCCTGATTTTGAAGGTCCAATTACCATTCAAGGAATTCGTTATGATTCCGATATTAAAATCACTGATGTTGCTGGAAACCTAGTGTACCAAACAACTTCAAATGGTGGAACTGCTACATGGAATGGAAAAACAATTACTGGTGAAAAAGTAACTAGTGGTGTTTACCTCATCTGGACAGCACCAAACGAAGGAAAAGGTAGAAAAGTTGGAAAAGTATTAGTGATTCATTAAACACGTGAAACAAAGCGATAAGGCCATTTTTCTGCACCGTATTCATTATTCTGAATCAAGTTTAATTGCCACATTTTATACCCAAAATTCTGGGATTCAAAAGTTCATGTTTCAGGGCGGTAAGAAGAAAGGAACTTCACTTTTTCCATTGTCCTTATGTGAAATAACGTTTTACAAACGGCCAGACAGTGAACTTGGAAAACTTACAGAAGCGCGACCTTCGGAAATGCTCATCGAATTGTTTTCAAATCCACTAAAAGCAACGCTCGCTTTTTTCATGGCAGATGTAATCAAACAGTGTTTACAAACGGATCAAGCTGATGAACAATTATTTGAATTTCTAAGTGCTTCTGTTCAATCACTTGATTCTGCTGAAGATCTTTCAACCTTTTCGACTGAATTTTTAATTGGATTTAGTCAACAATTGGGAATTGAACCACAAATCCAAGAACAAAACTGTACCTTTTTTCATCTGCAAGATGGTGATTTTTCAGATTTTGATCGTCGAGGTGAATTAGTTGCAGCAGGCGAAGGCGTTCAATTTATTCAACAAGTTTTGAGAGGCGCTGCTTATGAAAACAATTCCAAACACATCCGGAAAGAGGCGTTTGAAGTAATGTTAAACTATTTTAAGTTACACATTCCGCGTTTTAATGTCGATCAATCGCTAGCAATAATACACGACGTTTTATACCATTAAAAAAGTCACCCCGCGGGTGACTTTAAAAAATGCAAGTAGCGAGCCTTGAATGTTAATACTTAACCAGCAATCATTTGCGTGGTTCTTTGATAAATATAGAAGAAAAATCTAAATTCTCCATTGAATTCGTTTGAAAATCTCTGATGCGTGCGTTAATCATAACCATAAAATCATCCGTTAAGATTGGCAAAACAGGTGCTTGATCCACAATCATTTGATCACACTTAGCAAATAAATCGTTTCGTTTTTTCTCATCTAGCTCACGCAACGCTTTTTCAAATAAAGAATCGTATTGCTTATTTCTAAATTTAAATGCGTTTACATCTGCAGAATTTTCATGAATATTTCCACCATAAAACAAACTCAAGAAATTCTCAGCATCTGGATAATCCGCAATCCAACCCGAACGCCAGATTTTTGCCGTTCCAGCTGCAATCGCTTTTTCACGTTGATCAATTGTACACAACTTAATGTTCAATGTAATTCCCAAGTTTTTCTTGATTTGATCAGCTACCCCGATACACATTTTATGTGGAGCAGAACCTTCCTTCGCATTGACATAAAAATCTAAAACTGGAAAGCCTTTCCCTCCTGGATAACCTGCTTTTGCCAATAATGACTGTGCTTGAGCAACATTCATTTTTGGACCCTTTACAGATTCATTAGAAAAATTATCCATCGCAGGAACAAATCCTTTATCAGCTGCCCAACCTTCACCAAGTAAGTACTTGTCAACGATTTCATTTCGATCGATTGCCAGATTAAATGCTCTACGCACATCAGCATTTTTGAATTCAGCACTTTCATTGGCAAACGCAATGTAGTTCATGCTCATACTTGATTTAGAATCAACTTTGTGTTTCACATTTTTACCTGCTTGTGCATCTTGAAGTGAACCAAGAATATTTTCAATATCTTCTACTGGAATTTCCAAGACTAAATCAACTTCTTTCTTTCTGAAAGCCAATAATTCGCTTTTTTTGTCTTTCGCATAAGTCATGATCACTTTGTCAAGAAATGGCAATTGGTTTCCTAATTCATCCTTGCGCCAATAAACTGGGTTGCGTTTTAATATTACACCATTCGCATCCATTGTTTCTAACATGAACGGTCCAGTTCCAACAGGGTGTTTTTTAATTTCAGCACCATACATTTCGTATGCTTCCTTTGGGAAAATCCCCAAATTCGTGTGTGTCAAAATTTTATCAAAACCAATGAATGATTCGATCAATTTAATCTCCAATGTTGAATTGTCAATTACCTTAATTCCAGAAACACCAGATGCTGCAAGCGATTGTTTTGATTTATTGTAGAATTCTTTTGCTCCTTGAATACGATTCACCAATAAATAACTCATTTTATTGATTTTTAATCCAGAGCAAGCCATTTCCAGAGTATATTTTACATCCTCAACAGTCAATTCACGTCCTTCACCATCAAAACAATCATCTTCATGAAATTTAACTCCTTTTCTGATTTTGAAGGTAAACGTTTTAGCATCATCACTCACTTTGTAGGATTCAGCAATCGAAGGAACGACTTTCATCGTTTCCATATCCAACTTTAAAAGTGGTTCATAAATTTGAGAGTTCAATCGCTGAGAATATACGTCAACAGAAGACATTGGGAATAAGTTATCCACTTTCTCCGAAGACATGAATTTGAATTCTCCGCCGTATAATTTTCCTCCAACAGCTGTTCTTTGCTCAGTTGTTTCTGATCCACAAGATGCTAAAATCAGAGCAAGCACTGAAACAGCGATGAGTAGAGTGTTTTTCATGGTTTGTAGTTTGATGAACAAATATATAAAATAAGATTGATAAAATCGCCTAGTAACCCACTTTCGCACGTACACGCTTAATTACCTCATCTGCCACTTTTTGAGCACGTTCTGCTCCTACCTTCAGTGCAGCATCAATCTCGTGTTTGTTCGCCATCAAGTAATCATATTTTGCGCGTTGTTCGGCATATTTTTCAAGGATCAACTCAAACAATTCCTGCTTCGCATGCCCGTACCCATAATTGCCAGCAACATATTTAGCGCGCATTTGAGCAATTTGTTCTTCACTCGCCAATAAACGATAAATAGCAAAAATATGACACGTTTCAGGATCCTTTGGTTCTTCCAATTCTTTACTATCCGATAAAATCGACATCACTTGCTTGCGCAATTGTTTTTCTGGTAAGAATATATTGATGAAGTTATTGCGTGATTTACTCATTTTCTGTCCGTCTGTTCCCAATACGTACATCGTACCTTCTTCAATTTTCGACTCCGGCAATACAAACGTTTCACCCATTTGGTTATTGAAACGGCTTGCAACATCGCGTGTAATTTCAATGTGCTGCAATTGATCTTTTCCAACTGGAACAAATTCCGCATCGTACAATAAAATATCTGCAGCCATCAACATTGGATAGGTAAATAACCCGGCATTTACATCCTCCAAACGATCAGCTTTGTCTTTAAACGAATGTGCTAATGTCAGACGTTGATAAGGAAAATAACAACTCAAATACCAGGATAATTCGGCCGTTTGAGGGACATCCGATTGGCGATAAAACACTACACGGTTTGTGTCCAAACCAAATGCAAGCCATGTCGCAGCAGTGCTGTATGTGTTTTCTCTCAACAATTCACCATCCTTGATTTGCGTCAACGAATGCATGTCAGCAATGAACAAAAATGATTCATTACTTGGATTGTTTGCCATTTCAATTGCAGGAACGATTGCACCCAACAAATTTCCCAAATGTGGTGTTCCTGTGCTTTGAACACCCGTTAAAATTCGAGCCATAGTATTCTTTATTTGTGCGAATTTAGTTATTTTCGAGCGAAATCATTTCTCTTACTACTGCATCCTATAAAAAGTGTATTTTTGAAGTATGACGACCATCCGCGGATTTTTGGGCCTTATATGGAAACTTTATGTTGGGATTATTTTTGTAATCTTCGCTTTATTGCTATACCCATTTTTTTTAATCTTACTCACTAGTGAAAAAGGGAAAAAAGTAAGTTTTCGTCTCTTCGTTTTTTGGTCGTGGATGATGCGCATTTTCTGTTTATACCATGTCAAAAAAGTTCAAAATGCAGAATTGCCTGAAGGCCCCTACATCATCATTGCCAATCATTCATCCTACTTGGATATTTTCTTTATGTATTCCATACTTCCGAAACATCCGTTTTTATTTTTGGGGAAAGGAGAAATCTTGAATTATCCAATTTTAAAAACGTACTTCAAAGGGTTGAATATTCCTGTTCACCGCAAAGACAGAGCAAAAGCTGCACAATCGTTTCACCAAGCGAAAAGAGCGGTTCGTCAAGGATGGTCGATTGTTATTTTTCCTGAAGGAGGAATTCCGGACGATGACAATCCGAAGATGATTCCGTTTAAAGGAGGAGCTTTTCGATTGGCAAAAGCCCTAGAAATTCCAATTGTGCCAATCACTTTTACCAACCATTATAAGCTGTTTTCGGATCCAGAAATGTTACTTGGTCCTGCTCGTCCAGGAATTTCGCGTGTTTACATTCATCCAGCGATTGAAACGGATAAAATTGCAGCCTTAGGTTTGACAGAATTAATGGATGAATGTTTCACAATTATCAATCGGCCAATTTTGGAGGAACATCCACATTTGCGTTAAATTTATTACTTTTGCCCTATGAAAATCTCAGAAGAAATAGTTGATCACATTGCTCATTTAGCTCGCCTTGAATTTGAAGGGGATAAAAAACAAGCAATTTTAAAGGATATGGAAAACATTATTTCATTCATGGATAAATTGAGTGAAGTGGACACTGATAATGTTGAACCATTGATTTTCATGAATGACGAATACAACAAGTTGCGTGAGGATGTTGCGAAAGTTACTGTAACGCAAGATGAAGCATTAAAAAATGCTCCTAAAAAAGATTCTGACTATTTTAGAATTCCAAAAGTCTTGGACAAGTAGCCTTAGAGAATAAGTTTATCTTAATCTAAGTTCATCTATGTCACAGAAACCAAAACATGATCCGTTTGCAGTCTTGCGTTATAAGGAATTTAATTTCTTTTTAGCGAACCGTTTTTTCTTGACTTTAGGGATTCAAATGCAAAGTGTTATAGTTGGATGGCAGGTTTATGCGTTAACCAAAGACGTTTTTGCCTTAGGAATGATTGGATTAACTGAAGCCATTCCATTTATCGCCATTTCATTGTTTTCAGGTCATGTTGCCGACACGTTCAATCGAAAATACATTTTATTGTTTTTCACTTTTTTGTTTTTTGTTGTAACAGGATTCTTACTCTATCTTTCCTTGGACGGTGTAAGTGTTTTAAAGAATTATGGCACTTTACCTATTTTTATTTCAATCGCATTTGTAGGGATTATCCGCGGTTTTATTTCTGCAGCTAATTCATCGTTCATGGCACAACTTGTCCCTCGAACTGTTTATGGAAACGCTGCAACGTGGAACAGTACAGTTTGGCACATTGCATCCGTTTTAGGACCTTCATTAGCTGGATTATTGATCGCCGTGAATTACACCACTGCTTACATTGTAGATATTTCATTCATTAGTTTGGCATTTATGGCATTTCTTTTCATTGCGTCAAAACCAATGCCTGCTAAAGAAAAAACCGAATCACTTTTTGAAAGTTTGGCTGCAGGCATTAAGTTTGTGTTTAAAAACCAGTTGATTTTGGGGGCACTTTCACTTGATTTATTTGCTGTCTTGTTTGGTGGTGCTGTAGCTTTGTTACCTGCCTTTGCCGATAAAGTTTTGCATGCAGGAGCAATTGAATTAGGATTTCTTCGCGCTGCCCCTGCGGTTGGAGCAGTTCTTATGGCCTTAATCATTGCATATAAACCACCAACCAAAAATGCAGGAAGAAATTTGTTCTTATCCGTTGGTGCGTTTGGTCTGGCAACAATTCTATTTGGATTATCCACTAATTTCTACCTTGCTTTGTTCTTCTTGTTTTTAACGGGAGCCTTTGACAATGTGAGTGTGGTAATTCGACATACTATTTTGCAACTTTCAACCCCTGACAATATGCGTGGTCGCGTTTCAGCGGTGAATGGAATTTTCATCGGATCGTCCAACGAAATTGGAGCCTTTGAATCGGGTGCTGCGGCGAGAGCCTTTGGTTTGCGCCCTTCAATTGTGTTAGGTGGAATAATGACCGTTTTAGTTGTTTTGGCCACTGCTAAACTAGCGCCGAAATTGCGCAAATTAAACATCGATCATTTATAAAAAAGGCCAACCTAAGTTGACCTTTTCTCAATTCGTTAATCTAAAATATCCGCTCTGTCACTGACAAAAACACCATCTTCTTGTTGCATTCTTTTGATTTTTTCTAATTCTGCTTTCGAAACTACATAGGTTTGACTCCATGTGTCATGCCAACCTCTTTCACTAAAACAAGAAAATGCTTCGAATGGAACTATTCGTGCAAAACTTCTCCCTAATATGGTTGTTGCCGATGGTTTATTTCCATATTCATCAACGACTAAACTACTTGTCACTAATTTACCGATTGTCCGTTGAGTTGTAACTTCACTTACAAAATAATAAAGCGCAACAATTAACATTCCATATACACGTTCTTCCAAGCCATTCATTGAAAGAATAAAATCTGGATTTAAAACTGCTACAACAAATCCTAAAATAATTGCAACTGCATAAATACAAACAACATCAATCAAGTAATGTCCGAAACGTGCCCAACCAGAAACAACATTCACATGATAAGTCACCATTTTTTGATACGGAACTTTGATTTTGTTACCGTTTTCATCCGTTTCAATGTTAAAAAGCTCCTTTGATTCTTTTAATTCACTCAGTTTTTTCATAGATATAAGTTTAATTGTAGATCACAAATTTAAAATTTCCAATCATATAAATTCAATTCGGTCACACAAGCTGTCAACAAATCAATACTTCCTTTGATATCATCTTTGTGTGCCATTTCTATAACTTGGTGTAAATGTCGTGTAGGAATTGAAACGGCCCCTGCAATTGAGCCACCTTCAGTCATGCGTTGGATTCCCGCTGTATCAGTTCCACCAGCAGTCAAAATTTCTGGTTGCCATTTAATCTTGTGTTTATCGGCTGTCTTTTTCATATAATCAACCATTCTATAATCACATATTGTTGAAGCATCCATGATTTTAATGGCAGTTCCTTCACCCAGTTTTGTAATCATTTCATGTGCTGCAGCACCCGGTAAATCGAAAGCAATGGTTGTATCCAAGCCAAAACCAAAATCCGGATTGATACGCAAAGCAGAAACATTCGCTCCTCTTATACCAACTTCTTCTTGAACAGTGAAAACGCCATAAATATCATACGGAACTTCTTTTCCTTTTAATGCTTTTAGGGTTTCAATTAAAATGAAAACAGCCAAACGGTTATCCAAGGATTTCCCATTCACACAATTTCCCATTTCAATGAATTCACGCTCTCGTGTTATTGGATTTCCAATTTCCACCAACTCTTTCACCTCTTCTGCACTCAAACCTGTATCGATAAAATAATCTGATAACTTGGCAACTTTATCACGCTCTGCTGGTGTCATTACGTGAATTGGTTTTGAGGCCATTACTCCAATGATGTCTTTCTTTCCATGAATAATTACTCGCTGAGCCGTTAACGTTTTTGGATCAAATCCACCCAAGGTGTGAAAACGTATAAATCCTTTATCATCAATATGCGTCACCATGAATCCTATTTCATCCATGTGTGCTCCAATCATCACTTTTTTACGCTCTTTCTGCGGCAAAGAACCGTATTTCACCGCATAGATATTTCCCATATTGTCTAATTCAACATGATCTGTCAAACCTTCCAATTCCTTAAGAACCAATTCTCTGATTTGTTTTTCGAATCCTGGCGCACCTGGTGTGGTGCAAATTTTATTCAATAGTGCTGTATTAATTGGCATTCTGCTAAATTTTTGTTGTTCAGCTAAAAATACAAAGTTTCGCACTAACTTTAAACCAACTTTCGAATAATTAAAATCACATGGCTAAGGTTAAATCAGCATATTTCTGTCAAAATTGTGGGTATGAAACACCTAAATGGTTGGGTAAATGTCCTTCATGTGGCGAATGGAACACCTTTGTTGAAGAGGTCATAGAAAAGAACATTCCATCGGTTGTCGCATTTTCCACTTCAACGCGTAATTCAAAACCACAGGCCATTCATACAATTGAAAACCAAGAGCATGTTCGAATTGAATTGAAAGACAGAGAATTAAACCGTGTTTTAGGTGGTGGATTGGTTCCTGGATCATTGATATTATTTGGTGGTGAACCCGGAATTGGTAAATCGACACTGTTACTTCAAATGGCGGTGGAAGAAGAGAAAATAAATGTGCTTTACGTTTCAGGAGAAGAGAGTGAACAACAAATTAAAATGCGTGCTGAGCGTATTGGTTTGACCAATGAACAATGTTTTATTCTCACTGAAACTAACATTCAGAATATTTTTACGCAAGCTGAAACTACACAACCTGAATTACTGATCATTGATTCCATTCAAACTTTGTATTCGAGTCAGATTGAAAGTTCACCGGGAAGTATTTCACAAGTGCGTGAATGTACTGCTCAATTGCTGCGTTATGCCAAACAAACAGGCGTTCCCGTATTTCTAATTGGACATATTACAAAAGAAGGTTCTTTGGCTGGACCAAAAGTCTTGGAGCATATGGTGGATGCGGTGTTGCAATTCGAGGGTGATCGAAATCACGTTTATCGCTTGTTGCGTTCTATTAAAAATCGTTTTGGAAGCACCAATGAGTTGGGAATTTACGAGATGCTTGGAACTGGATTGCGTCAAGTTGAAAATCCATCTGAAATCTTAATCACGAATACAGATAGTTCATTAAGTGGAATTTCGATTGCAGCGACGTTGGAAGGTATGCGACCGATGTTGGTTGAAGTTCAAGCGTTGGTGAGCACTGCAGCTTATGGAACTCCTCAACGTTCATCGACAGGATTTGATAGCAAACGTTTGAATATGTTATTGGCGGTGATGGAAAAACGCTGTGGCTTTAAACTTGGAGCAAAAGATGTTTTCTTAAATATTGCCGGTGGAATCAAAGTGGATGATCCTGCGATTGATTTAGCCGTTGTTGCGGCAGTATTGTCATCAAATGCGGATTTGGCAATTGAAAAAAACATTGCGCTTTCTGCGGAAGTTGGTTTATCGGGAGAAGTTAGACCTGTGAATCGTGTTGAACAACGTATTTATGAAGCAGAAAAATTGGGCTTTGATAAAATCATCATTTCTAAATACAACAAGGGAATTGATCAAAAAAACTTTAAAATTGAATTGGTTCAGTGTGGAAAAATTGATGAAGTGGTGAGGGCGTTGTTTGCTTGATGGGGAAGAATATCGGAAATGTTTGAACCACATAAGGCACATGAGGACACATAAGTGTTGTGAAACAGATAATAACCAACAGATTATGAACCAAATTAGGCACAGAAGGTTCCGTTCTTATATTGGGTCATATAAAAGAGAAAGTGGAGAATTTTATTGATTAAGTTTTGGGTGAAAAGGATATTTTTCTTTAACTTAAATGGAAAACAATAGAAAAATGACAAAAACCTACCTGAATGATTTAATCTACAAAGTAAATGGTGCGGCTATTGAAGTACACAAAACACTTGGACCTGGATTACTTGAAAGCGTTTATCACAGATGTTTAAAAAAAGAACTTAGCTTAATAGGAATTAGCTATCAATCCGAAGTTTTTATACCTGTTGATTATAAAGGTTTTACTCTTGAAACTGAGCTACGGTGCGATTTATTCATTGAAAACATTTTGCCAGTAGAATTAAAGGCTGTCGAAAAAATTCATCCTGTTCATGAAGCACAATTGATTACATATATGAAATTACTAAATGTCCCGAAAGGTTTATTATTAAATTTTAACTGTACGAATTTATTTAAAGAAGGCCAACGCACATTTGTTAATGATTTATATAGAAGACTATCTGATTAATCTCAACTTATGTGTCCTTATGTGCCTTATGTGGTTCCCCGTCCTTTAATCTATAACCTTTCAACTATAAAAATACACCAAGCCAATTAATACCATAGTACCATCAATTGCTGCGAAAAAGTAAATCGATCGGGTCGAATTTACAAACAGAATTAACAAAGCAGTAATTACCGTAACACATGCTAATAGTAGGTTTTTTCCTATTTCTTGATTGATATTTGCGATAATAACGTAAAATATAGCTAAAAAGGCAATAGAAACTAATTTTGAAATTTTAACACCCAAATACAATGGAAGCGTTGTGTGCTGCATCCGATCTTGTTCCATATCCCGAATATCAAAGGGAATTGTAAGTGCTGAGAAAAGGAAAAAGTAAGCTGTTAATTCGTTTTGTACAAGCTCCGTTTTTCTGCACTCATTCAGCCAGGGAATGTAAAACAATACACAGGTCCAAACGATTGCGATTAAAAATGTTTTCAGAAATGGAACTTCTCTTAAGCGTTTCCCAAAAAATGGAACCACATAAAAAATGCTGACTAAAACAGTGAGTATAAACAACCATAAATTTGAAAGAATATCTTTTACCAAATAGGCAGAGAGCAATAAAGCCAGAATTCCGCAAATCATTGCCAATGGATTCATCCAGTTCATTCGCTCCCTTAACCAATCGTACATTTTTGTTTGAAGAGTCCTATTTTTCTTGAATTTATAAATCCGCTGTAAATTATATACTGAAAACGTTGCCAAAAAAATAGCCAAAGCATATAAAAACCAGTTCGAAACAGTATGTGAATACAACCATCCGCCAGACAATGTACCTGCCGCCAGACTAATCCAACAATTGCTGTAAATACTATTTTTTAGGAGTGTTTTGATACTGAAAATTAAGCAATTTCGCCTAAAACACGTTCAACACTAATCAATTGAATGCAATCACACGCTTTCTTTTTCTTACAAGTTGGACATTCAGGATCATTAACCAGAATAGAAACATTGCTTCCTAATGCTTGCCAACGCCCTGGATGAATTGGTTTACGTGGTGAAAACAAGCCAATTGTTCGGACGCCTAAAAATCCAGCAATGTGTAATGGACCAGTTGAACACGCCACTAAATTCTGCACTCTTCCGATGAAAACAATTAATTGTTCCAAGGACATTGTCCCAGAAAGATCAATAATTGAAGGATTTATTGGCAAATCTTTTCGAAATAACTCCCCTTCCTTTTCTGTACCAGTGAAAAAGACCGTATAGCCAGTATCAGCCAATTTAATTGCAAGCTCAACATACGACTTGATTGGCCATTCTACAGCACTTCCTTGTGATTTAGGGTGAAGAACAACGGTTTTCGAAGCCGCTGAGAGCTTTTCTAACACGGTCGCTGGCAACACAACATCTTTTGGTTGAAATGCGCTCACCATCTCCGAAATGCTTTCTAAGGACGGAATATCTATTAATCCGAAAGGTCGCAGCAATTCAAAATTCAACTGTGACTCATGCAAAGGGGAGGATTTGCGCGTAAAATTCAAACGGTGCGAACACGTCAACAAATGAAAGGTTCTATGAGACGTTCCAACTCGCATTGGAATTTTCGCCTTTTTTGCCAAAGTTGCAATTTCCTTATTCGGAAAAACATGAATGATAGCTGATGCATGAAGTTCATGCAATGCTTCAATTCGCTGTGAAGTTGGTAAAGTCTCAATTCGACTCCAATCCACGAATTCATCAATGACCGAAAAGCAATCAACCACTGGTTTAGTGTAGTTTTTTCCAAGGTAAATTAACTCAACATCTGGAATGTTTTTCTTTAGCCAAACGCACATTGGAAGCGTCAACATAACATCTCCAATACTATCAGTTCTCGATATAATTATTCTTTTTACGCTCATTTTTGACGTTGTAAATTCAACAACATAACATATTTTCTATACGTTGCGTAGGCACTTAGTCTTGAAATTGTGAAACCAGTTGTTCCATCCATAAAACCACGCTTAAGAATGAAACTTTTAAAGAATTGTGCAATGACTTTGATGCCAATTTTCAACCAATTAGATCGACCACCACGATTGTACAATTCAGTCGAAGCAATTTTACCAAAATACTCGATTTGTTTCAAGTGATCTTCTCTAGTGTAATAGGAATAATGCAATAAATCTCCTTTCAAAAATCCAACTTCTTGGTTTTCATTCATGTCTAAGCGATCATGTGGATTCACACCTTGCCATCGTGCATGATTTCGGTTCACCAAACGCGTTTTAGTATCAGGATACCAACCGCAATGTTTTACCCAATGTCCACAGTAATTTGTCAAGCGATTGAAACGATAGCCTAAGCAAGTTGGATTGTTTTTCATATCCAATATACTTGCTTTCAATTCTTCTGTAAGTGCTTCATCAGCATCAAGGGACAAAATCCATTCATGACTTGCTTGATCTATTGCAAAATTCTTTTGTTGAATATGACCAGCAAACGGATTTTCAATGAATTTGACCTCATACTTAGCACAAATTTCAGCAGTTTTGTCTTTCGAAAAAGAATCAATTACAACAATTTCATCAGCAACTCCTTGCAAGGAAGCTAAACAACGCTCTATATTGCGTTCCTCATTGAAAGTAATGATAACTGCTGAAAGTGAAATTGCCATTTGAAGTTGTTCTTCGCGTGTTTATTTTACCCTTAAACGTTGACCAACTGTTAAACGATTGATATTGATTCCAGGGTTTAATTTTGTCAACTGAGCTTGCGTCAAACCATGTTTCGATGCCACCTTTGAAAAAGTGTCACCTGATTTTACAGAATAGTATTTTTTAACTGGTTTTGGTGGTTCAACTTTAGGAACATCATTTTGCTGACTTGCTCCACCTGGTCCACTTTTCAATTGTAAACGTTGACCTACATAAATATTTGTGGTTCGCAATGCATTCCACTCCATAATTTGTTCGACAGTAACACCGTATTTCGTTGCAATTGTTCCCATCGTTTCACCACTTTTAACTTTGTGGTAAATGTAGCTTCCCAATGCAGGTAAAGTACTATTTTCGAGTGAATCCAATGAATCCATTGGAACGGGTTCCAAATCAATTGGTTTAACAACAGGTGCAACTTCACCAGAATACAATTTACGTTCTAAACCATAAAGACTATCTTCCAAACTTACCAATAATCCAATTTTCTCCAACGGACCCGATATACATTGACTAGGTTTAGTAGAAGGTATATAGGTTGTCTTATAAACTGGGTTTAATGCTTTGATATCATCAACTGGCCAATTCACTAATTTGGAAATGGAAGCCATATGAACACCACCTGACAAACACATTGTATCTAATTGAGCGTAATGCACTTTCACATCCATTGGAACAATATTGTGCTCGGCGTGGTAGGTTAACAAATAAGCTGCAGCAATAAAATTCGGGACATAACCTTGTGTTTCGGTTGGTAAGAATGGTCGAACTTCCCAATATGAAGTTTTATTTCCAGAACGTCTAATTGCTTTGTTGACATTTCCTGGACCAGCGTTGTAAGCGGCAAGTGCTAAATTCCAATCACCGTAAATACCATATAACTGACGTAAATAGCGACAGGCAGCATCAGTTGCTTGCACTGGATCCATGCGCTCATCGATGTAAGAATTTTCTTTCAACCCAAAATACAATCCTGTTCGGTACATGAATTGCCACAATCCCAATGCTCCTGCACGTGATTTAACTTGCGGGCGTAAACCAGATTCGATAACAGGCAAATATTTCAATTCAATTGGTAAGCCATATTCAGCCAATTTTTCCTCAAATAAATCAAAATACAAGGTTGAACGTCCGAGAACAACACGTGCAAAACCACGACGGTTTTGCACAAAAAACTTAATAGTTGAAAGAGTAGCAGCATTACAATCTAGATGAAACGGAGACATCTCATTCATTTTTTCCAAACGTTCACAATAAACTTCATCAGAAAATTGAGGAGCATCACCCGGTTCATAATTCAAGGCATTGATAATGGAATCATAATTGTTTTGATTCGCATAATCAGCCAAAAAAAGTTGCAAAGATTGTTCAACTGTATTGATAAACGCATCTTTTTTCAAGGTATCACCCGGTCTCACCAAATGAGCTGGAGTTTGCGCTGTTGCTGCCAAAGCAACTATACACGAAAAAAAGATGAGTTTCAATTTAATCATACGCTTAAGCTAATTTTTCCAGGTAAGAAGAAAAGTTAAACAACTCTTTCTCACCGAAATTTTTACCCATCACTTGAATTCCAAATGGTAAACCATTCGAATGTTTACCAAGCGGTAAAGAAATAGCAGGATGCCCTGTCAAATTTGCATGAACGGTAAAAATATCCTGCAAATACATTTGAATTGGGTCTTTCACTGCATTTAATTCAAACGCTGTTGAAGGCGTTGTTGGAAGTAAAATCAAATCGTATTGACTTAAAATTTCTTCCGTTCTATTTTTTAATACACGACGAACTTTCTGTCCTTTTGTGTAATAAGCATCGTAATATCCATGTGAAAGAACAAATGTTCCAGCCATGATTCTGCGCTGAACTTCTGGTCCAAATCCTTCAGAGCGCGATTTTTTATAGGTTTGTTCAACACCTACTGCACTTGCACTTCTGTGTCCAAAATGAACACCATCAAAACGTGACAAATTTGAAGATGCTTCAGCCGTTGTTAAGACATAGTAGGTTGGAACCATGTATTCCAAGTAAGGAAAAGAAACAAATTCCACCGTATGACCTTCAGCTTTCAGTTTCGCGATTGTATCCTCCATTTTAGCCACAACTTCAGGATCAATTCCTTCCGTGTTTAAGCTTTCTTGAATGACAGCAATTTTTTTGGGTTGAATCGCTTCAAACGATGCATAATTTAATACAGGTTTACTTGAAACGGTAGAGTCAAAATCATCTTCACCAGCCATTACTTCCAGCAACAAGGCTGAATCTTCCAACGAATTTGTGAAAGGACCAATTTGATCGAATGAAGAAGCGTAGGCAATTAAACCATAACGACTGATTCGGCCATAACTTGGTTTCAAACCATACGTTCCAGTAAAAGATGCTGGTTGACGAATCGAACCACCTGTGTCGCTTCCCAACGTTGCAGTGCACAATCCTGCAGAAACTGCAACAGCAGAACCACCTGAAGATCCTCCTGGAACAAGGTTTTTATTCAAGAAATTTTTAACTGGTCCGAAAGCAGAATTTTCATTTGAAGAGCCCATTGCAAACTCATCGCAATTCAATCGTCCAATGATTACTGCATCTTCATCCAACAAGCGTTGAACAGCCGTTGCAGTATACAAAGATTCAAATCCTTCCAAAATTTTCGAAGAAGCCGAAACTTTGTGACCAGCGTAGCAAAGATTATCTTTTAAACCAATGACCATTCCCGCCAAACGTCCAGCATTTCCTGCTTTTCGTTTAGCATCAACTTCAATTGCTTTTTCTTTTGCCGAACTTTCAAACACCTCTAAAAAGGCATTCAAATCGGAATGTTGCTGAATAGCATTCAGATAGCCTTCAACTATTTCCAAAACAGTACTACCCGAAGCAAGGGCAGTTTTTACTTCAGCAAATGTTTTATACATGTAAAGGGAATTTACTAGTTTTTCTCTTCTGTCGGTTTCGCAGATTCTTTCGGAGTTTCATCAGCTTTAGAAGCGTCTTTAAACTCTTTCACACCTTGTCCTAATCCTTTCATTAATTCAGGAATTTTCTTACCTCCGAACAATAATAGAACGACCGCCAAAATCAAAATAATGTGTCCTCCACTTAAGATTTGTAAAATCATCTTTTTGTTTTTTATAAAATATGTTGCACAAAGTTACTGAATTCTCCCAAAAAACGCGCGGATATTGTGGCTAAACTGTTAAATAAACAAAAAAGCCCCGTCCAATTTGTTAAGGACAGGGCTCTTTATGAAAAAATAGGATTGAATTACAATTTTCTTGCAACTTCAACTTCTTCATATGATTCAACGATATCACCAATTTTGATGTCGTTGAATTTATCAATATTTAAACCACATTCGTAGTTGTTTTTCACTTCTCGAACGTCGTCTTTGAAACGTTTTAATGATCCAAGAACACCTGAATGGATAACAATACCATCACGAATGATGCGCACTTTATTGCTACGTTTGATGATACCATCCAATACGTAACATCCTGCAATTGTACCAACTTTCGTGATATCGAATGTTTCACGAATTTCAGCAGATCCAACGATTTTCTCTTCGATGTCTGGAGATAACATTCCTTCCATTGCAGATTTAATCTCTTCAATCGCTTTGTAGATAACTGAATACAAACGAATATCGATTTGCTCATTTTCAGCCAATTTACGTGCAGCTAATGAAGGACGAACCTGGAATCCAATGATGATTGCATCCGATGCAGAAGCAAGGTTGACATCCGCTTCAGAAATTGCTCCAACTCCTTTGTGTACAATGTTCACTTGGATTTCTGGAGTTGACAAGTTCAACAATGCATCCGATAATGCCTCGATAGAACCATCCACGTCACCTTTCACAATGATGTTCAACTCTTTGAAGTCTCCAATTGCCAATCGACGACCAATTTCATCCAACGTAATGTGTTTCGTTGTACGCAAACCTTGTTCACGGTACAATTGCTCACGTTTCGTTGCGATTGATTTCGCTTCACGTTCTTCATCCATTACATGGAATTTATCACCCGCACTTGGCGCGCCATTGATCCCTAGAATAGAAACTGGTTTTGATGGTCCCGCTTCCTTGATATTTGCACCATGCTCATCATGCATTGCACGAACACGACCATAATTTCTACCAACCAAAACGATATCACCAATTTTCAGTGTTCCTGCTTCAACCAACATATTAGTTACGTAACCTTTTCCTTTATCCAAAGAAGATTCGATTACTGTACCCAATGCATTTTTGTTAGGATTTGCACGAAGCGTTAACAATTCAGCCTCTAACAATACTTTTTCCAACAATGCGTCGATGTTCAAGTTTTGTTTTGCCGAAATTTCTTGTACTTGGTATTTACCACCCCAGTCTTCCACCAAGATATTCATTTGAGATAATTGCTCTCTAATTTTATCTGGGTTTGCGCCTGGTTTATCAATTTTATTGATTGCGAATACCATTGGTACACCTGCAGCCTGTGCGTGAGAGATAGCCTCTTTTGTTTGTGGCATCACGTCATCATCCGCTGCAACAATGATAATTGCAACATCGGTAATTTGAGCACCACGAGCACGCATCGCCGTAAAGGCTTCGTGACCCGGAGTATCTAAGAAAGTCATCTTACGACCATCTTTCAACGTAACCGAATATGCACCAATGTGCTGTGTAATTCCTCCTGCCTCACCAGCTGTAACGTTTGCGTTACGGATTTTATCCAATAACGATGTTTTACCGTGGTCAACGTGACCCATTACAGTGATAATAGGCGGACGATCGATTAAATCTTCCTCTTTATCTTCAACTACTGGAATCGCTTCCTGTACTTCTGCACTCACAAATTGTGCTTCGAAACCAAATTCATCGGCTACAATTTGAATTGTTTCAGCATCCAAACGTTGGTTAATTGAAGCGAAAATACCCAAGGACATACATGCCGAAATTACAGCAGTCGGTTGTGTATTCATCATGGAAGCAAGCTCAGAAACGGTAACGAATTCTGTTAGTTTCAAGATTTTTTCTTCCATTTCAGCAGCTTCCATTTCATCTTGGCGACGTTGAGCTACAAAATCACGTTTCGCACGACGATTTTTAGATGCTTTGGATTTACCACCTTGGTTTGAAAGTCGCGCTAACGTATCTTTGATTTCTTTCTGAATATCTTTTTCTTTGATTTCAGGTTTATCAAATTTAGGAGCGCCTCCACCTTTTTTGAAGTTTTTATTTCCTCCACCGTGTTGACCTTGTTGTCCACCCGGTTTGTTGTTATCCGAAGAACCTGTTGTAGCAGGAGCATTTGGATCTACTTTCTTAATTCGCTTGCGTTTCTTACGCGCATCAGCTGCTGCGTTCGCTCCTGGTTTGTTCGGAGTTTTTGGTCGATCAACAGGCAATTCAATTCTACCAAGAACTGTTGGGCCTGTTAATACTTTACGCTCAACACGAATTGTTTCAATTTCGCGAGGTGCTTCAGCCTCTGGGTCTACCTCTGGCTTCACTTCTGCAACTGGCTCAACAGCTTTTGGTTTTTCAACAACTGGAGCTGGTTTAGCGTGTTCTTCCTGCTGATGTTTTTTCTTATCAGGACGTGTTTTTGTATTCAATTTATCCAAGTCGATTTTACCAATCACTTGCACTTGAACATCCCCTTCACCTATTGTTTTTGCTTCTGAAACCTCTGGTTTTTCAGCAACCTCAGGAGTCGCCTCAACAACTGGTGCAGCGACTGGTTCAGGTGTAGCAACAACTTCTGGTTGCTTTTCTTCTACCACTTTTTTAGGCTCTTCAAACACGTTGCGTTTAATTTCCTCCATGTTAATCGGATCTGAATCATCTTCATCATCCGATTTTTGAGGCGCGTCTTCTTGTTTAGAGTCTCTAATAGAAATGGTTTCACGCTTTTCGCGCTTTACTGCCGAGAACTTAGATTTCTCTTTCATCGTTTGATCAGCAGCAAATTCTTTTTGAAGAATATCATAATGTTCACCTTCTAACTTTGTGTTAGGGTTAACATCAATCTTTATTCCTTTTGAGTCAAGGAATTCAACAAGCGTGGAGATCCCAACATTGAGTTCTCCAGCTGCTTTTCCTAATCTTATTGGTTTTCCGGCCATATAATTATGTGTCCTTCGTTTTTACTTATTCAGTAGTTTGTAACAAGTTACGTTTTATGCTAATTATTCGAATTCAGCACGTAGAATTCTAAATACTTCATCAATTGTTTCTTGCTCCAAGTCTGTTCTTTGTACAAGTTGTTCTGGGCTAATTTCTAACACAGATTTCGCAGTATCACATCCAATTGCTTTCAATTCATCGATAATCCAGCTATCGATTTCATCAGCAAATTCTTCTAAGTCTACGTCTTCTACATCCACTTCACCTTCACGGTAAACGTCTAATTCATATCCACACAGTTTTCCTGCCAACTTAATGTTGTGTCCACCTTTACCAATTGCCAATGACACTTGATCTGGTTTTAAGAAAACTTTCGCACGTTTATCTTCTTCATTAATTTCAATTGAAGAAATTTTTGCAGGAGACAACGAACGTTGAATTAATAATTGAGGGTTTGTTGTGAAGTTAATCACATCAATATTCTCGTTTCTCAACTCACGAACAATTCCGTGAATACGAGATCCTTTCATACCAACACATGCTCCAACTGGATCCACACGGTCATCGTAAGATTCAACAGCAACTTTTGCTCTTTCACCTGGTTCACGTACGATACG
>JBDLVK010000094.1:0-67092 GCA_039804825.1 Bacteroidota bacterium | reverse complement strand
CATCTAAATCACCTTGATTCAGTTTCAATTCACCCATCAATTTTGCATACATGATTGTTTCCTCTATGGCATTTGGGGAAATTTTTGGCTGAACTCTTTCTAACGTTATTAAAGCGTCCGTGAAACGTTTAATATGAATGTAAACGTCTGAAATTCCTAATTCAGCATATACAATTCCTTCGTTATTCTTTGCCTTTTGCTCAATCAACAACGAATTATTGAAATAGGTCAAGGCTAAATCATATTTTTTCAGCGCCTTGTAGGATTCACCTATATTGTAATAGCGAATTGATTGTTGCAGTGGGTTTTTTAATTTTTTTTCAATATCAAGACTTTGATTAAAATACTTGATTGCTTGTTGATGCTTCTCTTGTAATTGGAAAACCATTCCAATATTGTTGTAACAAGCAGATTTTCGACCTTGATCGTGAATTAAATCTGAAGCGTTTAGCGCTTTCAAATAATAATCCAATGCCGACAAATAAAATCCTTTATCCTTGTTAATAATTCCAAGAATGGTGTAAGCATTAACACGATAAATAGATGGTTTTACTTTTAAGCTTGCTGAAAGCAAATTTTCAGCATCTCGTTGCGTATTGGGTGAATTATTCTCTAAGGCAGAAAATGCGATTGCATCCAATTTTTCAAGCTCAGAATTGTCCTTATCCTGCGCTAAAACGGTAAAATCCGACAGAAAAATGAAGAGTAAAAAAACAATTGTTAATCGCATAGTTAAACACAAAGTAACAATTTTTTTCTAAAACGCTCGTCAATCTATTTTTTTTGAGGAGCGTTTAACCCTTAAATTCTTGAACGATATCCTTTTGAAAATGGATTTGGTGTTACAAATTTTAAGGCCAATTCAAAACCACCTCTCGACTTGTTTGCAGCGGATAATTTTGACATGGTAATATCATAACCCATGTAAACTGAAAAATTCCCATAATCAATTCCAAAGGATGCAATCAAGGCGTCTCTCACCCTGTAATTAACTCCTAATGAAACTGATGAGCTTTTCGTGAAACCAGTAAAATGGGAACCTTCACTCAATAAGTATCGGAATGTATTTCCTAAAACAATCTCTCTTAAACTTCCCTGTTGCACGAATACCAGTTCAGGTATAAAAGTCAAATTTGTATTTTGTTTGCCAAATTCTCCTCGTCCATGAAAAACATACTTTGTTGTCAACTTTTCATCGGCTGAACCAATAAACGATGTTTTAGGTAGTCCAAAATGAAATGCCGATAACCCAATCGTTAATTTCATACCGTTATTTTGAGTGATGTAACCCTGATCTTTACCATATGACCAAGCAATACCAGCACCAGCATCCATGTATGAAAAACTAGAAGAACTCAAATTCTCACCAGTGCTGTTAGCGGAATTGTAGGAACCATTTTGATATTGATTTTCCCATCTCAATGCTGAATAATTAACTGAACGAGTTCCGAAACCTCCCATTAAACCAACACTCAACTTACTGTTTTGGTCCAATTGCAACACACTTGAAATATTCAGATTTCCTTGATTCATTGTTAATCGTGCGTCACCTGATTGATCATTGATCAATTGAACTCCGATTCCTAAACTCGCTTTTCGGTATTTGTCCTTTGTAACATTTGCATCAAAAGAAAATCCACCTGTTTTAAATGGATTTGCAACACTTCTCCATTGCTGACGATAATTTATAATCGCTCGCAGATTATTGTTCAACCCTGCATTCGCTGGATTTAACAACAAAGGTGAATTGTTGTATTGCGAAAAATGAGCATCTTGCGCAACGGCGTACGTTGCAATAACACTTACAAAAAGTATAATAATATTCTTCTTCATCGATCGAATTATTTAATGAGTGTTAAATTTCCTTTGTAACGTTGGCTTTCTTGTTCTCCAATCAATTGAATGTCCAATACATAAACAAATGAAGCGGGATCCAACTCTTTTCCTTTGTATTTTCCATCCCAAGCGTCTAAGGGGTTCGTGGTTTCAAACATGATTTCTCCCCAACGATCAAATACTTGTAGTTGCATTGATTGAATACATGTTGGATTGATTTTTATCCTAAATGCGGAATTAACAGCGTCATTGTTTGGTGAAAAAGCGGTTGGGATGAACAAATCTCCACAACTAACAGCTAAGAACAAGGTTACCTCATCTGTACTAACACAACCATTTGAATCTGTCAATGTCACCGAATAGCTTGTAGTAACTTGTGGACTTACAGTTGTTTGTGTTGTGTCACCATTCTCCCAAATCATTAATCCATTTCCGGTTGCAGAAAGTACTGCCACTTGACCTTCGTTAATTGTTTGATCTGGACCTGCATCAACAGGCTCCGGCGCTGGAATTGTATTGGTCGTAACATCAAACGCAGTTGAAACGCACGATGTTGTATTGTCTTCAACATAAAACGAATAAGTTTGATTCGGATCTAAGTTTGACAGTGTTGTTGATGTTAATGGATAAACAACCCCATTTTGTTCATACGAATATGAATAATTAGCTCCGATAGGTGAAACAATGACAACCGATGCAAACGGATTTGAACATGTTGGTTGTGAAACAATGTTTACCACAGGAGCTGATGGTGCCGTTGGAATTGCATTCACTATAAGCTGAGTTGCAGTTGAAATACAACCTGTCGTTCCATCTTGAACTGTGACTGAATAGTTTCCTGGTGCTAAACCACTGAAAATTGGATTTGCTTGATAATTCGTTCCATCAATACTAAACGAATAATTGGCTCCAAGAGGATTTGATATTTCGATTGTTCCAGTTTGAACGGTGCACGTTGGTTGGAACATAACCGCACATGATGGTGCAGCTGGTGCAGCGGGTAAGGAACTAATTGATACTGTTGATGAAACCGATGATTGACACCCATTTGCGTCTATAACACTGAACGTATAATTTGTACTCGCTGACAATTCTGTAAATGTTATGCTTGTTCCACTTCCTGTCACGATAGTCGAAACTGGAGTTGAACTTATTGACCAACTCCCAGAAGCTGGAAGACCGTTTAATACGACTGAACCATCCGGTAACAAACATGTTGGTTGAGTTATAGCACCAATTGTCGGCGCTGATGGATTAGATGGAATAGCCGCAATTGAAAAGTTAGTTGGAGTTGATGTACAACCTTGACTATTCGTAACGGAAATCACGTAGGCCGCTCCTGCAATTAAGTTCGTTAGACTAAATGTTGTTCCCGTTCCAGTGAATGATCCTCCAGGAGTTAATCCCAGCGTCCAAGTGCCTGTTGATGGTAAACCGCTAATATTAGCACTTCCAGTTGTTACAATACAAGTTGGTTCAACAATAGAAGTAATAGTTGGTGCAGTTGGCGTAGTTGGTTGAGCATTTACAATTGCGCTCGTCGATGCAGCAGATAAACATCCCGCATTATCCGCAACTACAAATGTATAACTCGCTCCTGCTGGAAGACTTGAGAAACTAGTTGTTGTTCCTGATCCTGATTGGGTGAATCCACCTGGTGTTGTTGTCAACGTCCAAGTTCCAGATGCAGGAAGTCCACTCAATGCAACTGTTCCCGTCGCTATTGAACAACTTGGTTGCGTAATTGAACCAACGATTGGGGCTGTCGGAGAATAAAGTGCAATTGCTGCAATTCCGGAAGAACTAGAAGTACATGACGTAGCAACATTTGTAACTGTAAATGTGTAATTCGTATTTGCTGTTAAGCCTGTAAAAACTGCTGATGTACCTGAACCTGTCTGTGTCAAAGCACCCGGAGAAGCAGTAATTTGCCACGTTCCAGTAGCTGGTAAACCACTTAGTGCAACACTTCCAGTTGGGGTCGAACATGACGGTTGAGTAATTGCTCCTACAATTGGTGCTGATGGAGCTGTAGGAACTGAATTTATCGCAATCGAAGCTGAACTTGTAGAGGTGCATGAAGAAGCATTCGTCACAGTAACCGTAAAAGTTGTTCCTGCAGTTAATCCTGACCAAGTGTAGCTTGTTCCTGTTCCAGTTGTTGTTCCTCCCAAAGAACTAGTCAACGTCCATGTTCCCGAACTTGGCAATCCACTCAATGCAACTGAACCTGTTGAAACAGCACATGTTGGCTGTGTAATAGCACCAACAACGGGCACAGTAGGAGTTACAGGCTGAGTATTAAGAACAGCATTCGTAGAAGCAGGAGAAACACATGAACTTGCATTAGTGACAGTGAATGTGTAAGTTGCTCCCGCAGGTAAATTTGCAAAAACGGCTGAAGTTCCTGATCCAGTTTGTGTCAATCCACCTGGTAAAGCTGTGAGCGTCCAAGAACCTGTCGATGGTAAACCACTCAAAGCAACTGATCCTGTTGATACAGCGCATGTTGGCTGGGTAATTGTACCGACAATTGGAGCAGTTGGAGTATAAACACTAATAGCAGCATTTGAAGACGATCCTGAAACACAACCAAAAGCATTTGTTACGGTAAATGTATATGTTGTACTTGCTGAAAGGCCTGTGAAATTAACTGTTGTACCACTTCCCGTTTGAGTCAAACCACCCGGTGATGCTGTAATTGTCCAAGTGCCTGTAGCTGGTAACCCAGAAAGAGCAACTGTACCCGTAGGAGACAAACATGAAGGTTGTGTGATTGTTCCAACAATTGGCGCTGAAGGATTGGCTGGAATTGCGGAAATTGCAGCGTTTGAAGATGCAACTGATGTACAACCTGCTGCATTTGTCACTGTAAACGAATACGTTGTTGAAGGTGATAAAGCGCTAAAATTAGCTGTTGTCCCTGAACCCGTTATCGTTGCTCCTCCAGGACTTGCCGTTACTGTCCAAGAACCTGAAGAAGGCAAATTAGATAAAGCTACTGTACCTGTTGGTGTTGTACAAGTCGGTTGAGTAATTGAACCAACTGTTGGAGCAGGTGGATTAGTACATGACAAGGTAGTAAAACTACCAGCTTCTAAATAAACTACGGCATCGTAAGCTGCATCACCCACATCCGTGATCATTAATTTAATGTGGTAAGTTTGTCCTGGTGTTAAACCAGTTTGCTCAGCAGTTAAAATATGAGTATTCCCGTTTAACTCTGTTCCGTCAATCGTTCCCAAATATTCAGGAGTTGGAGAATTTTGTACCCAAGCCGGATTAGCAGCTAAACAATTTGTAGCAGAAGGAGCTCCACCGCTTGAACCAACTGTTCCACCATTAACTGAGTTGATTGAAACTTCTGAACCATTCGCTAAACGTGCAATGTTTCTAGCGTTGTTGGTGAATCCTTGTCCACCTGCGATTCCAGGACCACTTATTAAGAAACCAAATTTATCATTGTAAGAAGAACATTGATAATTGATGAATCCTGAATTATCTGTATATTCTTCCGAACCAAAAATGTACCTGAATTGTACAACGGTAGAAACTGGAACGAAATCAAATTCTAATATGGCAGCGTTATAATAATTGCTCGCTCCTGCAAGGACATCTACATCATTGATAATACTTGCACACGTACCCGTTTGTCTAATTTCCCCTGGTGTACAAGAGACATATCCCGTACTCATTTGTCCTGCTGCTTGAGGATTTGAACCCAATGTCAATGGAATATCTGAAGTATTTCCTGTTGTTAAAACCACCCCTGATGAGAAACCCATTTGTGCAAGAGTAGTTGTTGCAGTCGTAAAATATCCTACTTGATATTTACCTGAATTATTATAAACGCCAGAAAACGTCACATTTGAAATGGTCGTACCACTTCCTGTTGGTACAAGCACACCATTCACCAATTGATTGGTGGTATAAAGCGTATTGTTGATTGTGATTTGTGCGGACGCTTCCGAACAGAAAAAAGTTAAGGCAATTAACGCAAAAAAGTGTTTCATAGTCAGCATGTTTAACTTCTTGTCATTCCACGAAAAGAAGTAAGCCGTAAAACTATAAAACTGTTAAGTAACTGTAAAATCTTTGTTATCTAAAGCTAAAAAAGAGCCGTATACCGCTAGGTTTTGAGGTGAATGGTTAGAATATTAAAGTCAACCGTTAGAGGTTCTCCTAACTAATCGCCGTACATCATCAAGTACGATTTCAAGAAAGGCATCAATTCTCCGTTTAAAACTTTATCTGGATCATTCACGGTATAATCTGTTCGGTGGTCTTTCACACGACGATCATCAAGTACATAACTGCGAATTTGAGATCCCCATTCGATTTTCTTCTTACCTGCTTCAATTTGATCACGTGATTCACGTCTTTTTCGCAATTCCAATTCATATAATTGAGAACGCAACAATTGCATTGCTTTTTCGCGGTTTCCTAATTGAGAACGCGTTTCAGTATTTTCTATGACAATTCCAGTTGGCGCGTGTTTCAAACGAACACCCGTCTCTACTTTGTTGACATTTTGCCCACCAGCACCACCTGAACGGAAGGTATCCCAAGAAATATCAGCTGGGTTAATGTAAATTTCGATGGTGTCATCGACAGAAGGATAGACATACACTGAAACGAAAGAAGTCATACGTTTTCCTTGCGCGTTATATGGAGAAACACGCACTAAACGATGAATACCATTTTCGCCTTTTAAATAGCCATGAGCAAATTCACCTTCAATTTCAAGTGTTACCGTTTTAACACCGGCAACATCGCCTTCTTGGAAATTAAGCTCTTTGACTTTGTAGCCATTTTTTTCAGCCCACATCAAGTACATGCGCATCAGCATTCCAGCCCAATCACAAGCTTCTGTTCCTCCAGCACCTGCAGTAATTTGCAAAATAGCACTTAAGGCATCTTCTTCTCCTGAAAGCATGTTTTTCAATTCAAGTTCCTCCACTTGATTTACCAAAGCCGCGTAACTTTCATCTACTTCAGATTCTTCCGCAGCACCTTCTTTCACAAATTCGATAAGCACTTCCAAATCATCGTAAACCGATTTCAATTGATCATAGTTTTCAATCCAGAATTTCAGCGTTCGAATGGATTTCATTTTCACCTCAGCCTCTTTCGGGTTGTCCCAAAAATTCGGGTCTTGAGATTTCAATTCTTCCTCTTTTAATTGCATGCGTTTTTCACTTATTTTCAAATAAGCAGCAATCGCTTCAATTCTTCCTAAAATGTCTTTTAATTGATCTTGATTCACCATGATGGTGCAAAAGTAGTAAAAAGGCATTAAAAATTGTTCGCTTCTGAAATAGTGTTCATGTAAAGCGGTGAATAAACGGTTCATAAAAAGTTGAACAAAATGTACAAAAGTTACATTGATAACATGGGAAAAATTATACATTTGTCTCAAAAAATTACAGATAATGAACGTTCCACAAAATTTAAAATACACAAAAGACCACGAGTGGGTAAGTGTTGATGGCGATATCGCAACAATTGGTATTACTGATTTCGCACAAAGCGAACTTGGTGACATCGTATATGTTGAAATTGAAACTGAAGGTGAAACATTGGATCAAGAAGAAGTTTTTGGTTCTGTTGAAGCAGTAAAAACAGTTTCTGACTTGTTTATGCCAGTTAGTGGAGAAATTATTGAGTTCAATGGTGATTTAGACAAAGATCCTGAATTAGTAAATTCTGATCCATATGGAAAAGGTTGGATGATCAAAGTTAAAATGACAAATGCTTCTGAAGTTGATGGTTTATTAGATGCAGCAGGATATACTGCATTGGTAGGTTAATCAATATACTATACTTTTAAAATCCTTCAGTCTCTTGATTGAAGGATTTTTTTTTTACATTTAATCTATGAAATTACTATCGACCTTTTTACTTTGCTTCGTAGCAATATTTTCGCTTTTTGCTGAAGAAGAACTCATTACATTAACAATTATTGATCCTATTCAAGAATATTACATTGAAGGCGCAGAAATTCGTCAAAACATAGACAATCATCTAATTGGTAAAACTGATGAATATGGTAACATCAGCTTGGACAAAGACAAAATTACTGAAATTGTTATTCTCAAGGATGGTTATTTGAAGCGCATTTATGACATCTCAAAAGTTAAAGCGAATCTAGAAATATCCATTGAAATAGACCCTTCTAAACAATTAGCTCCAGTTGAAACAATGGAAGAAATTGTTCGAGACTCAACTAATAAAATCTATAGCTTTGCAGATCAAGTGGCATATTTCCAAGACAATCAAACAGGTTTAATGACCTATATTCAGAAAAATATGGAATATCCGCAGTACGCTGTTGACCACAACATTAAAGGCAAAGTTTACTTGAGATTTGTCGTTGAAGCAGATGGTAAAGTCACTGAAGTAAAAGTAATTCGTGGCGCTTCTCCTTGTTTGGACCGTGAAGCAATGCGCGTCATTTCAAGTATGCCGAATTGGGTCCCAGGTCAAATGGAAGGTGTAAATGTTGCATCTTATTTCCAGCTACCGCTCAATTTTTCTTTAGAATAAACTACCTATGAAAACCATTCTCTTTCTTTCGCTCTTTATTCAAAGTATTGCCTTCTCACAAGAAGATACACTTGTCTATGAAAATCCTTCTCCTGAACCTGAATTTCCAGGTGGGTTTGATTCATTAATGGTTTGGATCCAACAAGATTTAATTCAAGATGAAGAACATTATGCCAATATGGGCGAATATTGTTTTACACATGTGTTTTTGGATTTTATAGTTGAGAAAGATGGCTCGATCTCAAATGTAAAAGCACACAATAAATGCAATACCGATTTAAGTTATTACATCGAATTATTTGAAAGAAGCCCAAAATGGACCCCTGGAAAATACCGCGGAAATGTTGTAAGATGCCGTTACCGTTTACCACTCACGATCGAAAATCAGTAACTTGAGAATTCTACAGTTCATAGCGTTTTTTACCTTCTTTTCTGCAAACGCACAGGAGGATACGACGATTTATTCTATTGTTGATAAGGATGCTGAATTTCCAGGAGGCACTTCTGCGATGATTAAATGGTTGCATGAAAACATTGTTTATCCCAATGAAATAATAGGAGGTGAAATCATTAATCGTATCTACATTACATTTATCGTTGAAACCGATGGTAGCATAAGTCAACCGAGTGTTGTTTCAAAATGCGAGAATTGCTCTAAAATTTTCGAGAACCTAATTATATCCTCACCACTTTGGACTCCAGCTCAAGTAAATGGTCGAAATGTGCGGTCAAAATACGTTCTACCAATGCACATTGATTTCGATTAATAACTCGACGTCGCGCCACCAATGTTTTCAATTGGGTGCCAAGTTGTTTTAATTTCTTTTGTATCGGAAATAAAATGCAAGCCCTGCGCATCTGCTTTTGACCAATCGTTTGTATAAGCAAAAACGCGTTTCACATTCAATACCGCATTTTCTTGGAGTTCTTTTAGCGCTACTGCATCATTTCCACCATAAACGATTGCGTTCACATCCATGTGTGTTGACAAAGTTGGATTCATTTCCTTGTTCGAACCAGTTAGTATATTAATGACACCACCTGGAACATCCGATGAATTGACAACTTCAGCGAAGGTTACAGCACACAATGGAAGATGTTCAGCGGCCAAAACAACAACTGTGTTTCCTCCACAAATTGCTGGCAATACCAACGAAACTAATCCAATCAACGAGGTGTTTTCTGGAGCAATAACTCCAACAACTCCCATTGGTTCAGCAACCGAAAAGTTAAAATGAGAAGATGCTACTGGATTCACAGAACTTACAATCGCTTGGTATTTATCACACCAACCTGCATAATAAACAATGCGATCGATTGCCAAATTCACTTCCTCTTCAGCCGCTTTTTTGGTTGAACCTTGCAAAATCAATTCTTCTATGAATTGTGATCTGCGACCTTCCAACATTTCTGCAATACGGTAGATAATCTGTCCGCGATTAAATGCAGCACGTTCTGACCAACCTCCGAACGCTTTACGAGCCGCAGAGACCGCATTACGCACATCTTTTCGTGACGATAAGCAAATATTACCCAGCGCCTTTCCAGCTTTGTTTAAAGGCGTGTAATAACGTCCAGATTCCGTGCGCGGAAATTGACCACCGATGTATATTTTATATGTTTTTAGAACTTCCAATCTTTCCATGATTTTTTAATCTTCAATTATCTCTTAGAATCACACCAATTTCACGTATGAACTCAATCCATGCAATCCACCTTCTCGTCCGAAGCCACTCTCTTTGTAACCACCAAATGGTGAAGTTGGATCGAACTTGTTATAGGTATTTGCCCAAATAACTCCTGCTCTCAATTTCGTCGTTAAATTGAAAATGCGCGAGCCTTTGTCTGTCCAAACTCCAGCAGCTAATCCAAACGGCGTGTTATTGGCCTTTTGAATCACCTCATCAACTGTTCTAAACGTTTGAATCGTCAAAACAGGCCCAAAAATCTCTTCTTGTGCAATGACATTTGATTGAGCAACATTGGTGAATAAGGTTGGTGGACAGTAAAAACCTTTTTTAGGAATACTACACGTTGGCTGATACATTTCTGCACCTTCCTTTTTTCCAATTTTGATGTATTTATTAATCGTTTCTAACTGTTCTTTTGAGTTAATGGCTCCGATATCCGTGTTTTTGTCCAACGGATTTCCTAGATAAAGAGAATTTAAACGATTTTTCAATTTTGCTATTACTTTATCAGCAACATTTTCTTGCACGAATAAACGTGAACCAGCGCAACAAACATGGCCTTGGTTAAAGAAAATTCCATTGATAATTCCCTCAACTGCTTGATCAATTGGTGCATCATCAAATATAATATTAGCTGATTTACCACCCAATTCCAATGTCAATTTTTTACCCGTTCCTGCAACGGCTTTTTGAATCATTTTTCCGACGTTCGTTGAACCTGTAAATGCAATTTTATCTACATCTGTATGATTCACAATCGCGGCACCTGTATCACCAAAACCAGTCACAATATTTACTACTCCAGCGGGTAAACCAGATGCTTCAATAATTTCGGCCAATTTCAAAGCTGTCAATGGTGTTGTTTCAGCAGGTTTTAATACAACTGTATTTCCCGCAGCTAACGCTGGAGCAATTTTCCATGCAGCCATTAACAAAGGGAAATTCCACGGAATAATTTGTCCTGCTACACCAATTGATTCCACTTTACGATTTGGGAAAGCATACGCTAATTTATCCGCCCAACCTGCATAATAAAAAAAATGATTGCAAGCTAGAGGAACATCAATATCCCGTGATTCACGAATCGTTTTTCCAGCATCCAAGGTTTCAATAACCGCCAATTCCCTTGCGCGTTCTTGCATCAAGCGTGCAATGCGATAAATATATTTAGCGCGCTCTGCAGCTGGCATTACAGACCAAACTTCGGTATACGCTTTACGTGCTGCTTTAACAGCCAAATCAACGTCTTTTTCATTTCCATACGCTACTTCAGAAAGCACTTCTTCTGTCGCTGGATTGATTGTTTGGAAATATTTGCCAGATGATGGTTTTACCCATTTTCCATCGATAAATAAATCGTATTGCTTTTGAAGTTGAATATGTGATGTTCCTTCCAATGACGGAGAATAATCCCATTCCACAACTGGTGTATTTTTTTTCGTTACCATTTCTTAGTCAATTGAAAAATAATCGGATGATTGATAAACGCCTGTTTCAGCCTTCATGATTTGCATCAACACATCATTTGCTAAACTACTCGCCCCAAAACGGAACCATTCGTTTGTAAGCCAAGCAGAACCTAAAACTTCTTTCACCATTACAAGGTTATGTAATGCAAGTTTAGAGGTTGAGATTCCACCTGCCGGTTTCATACCAATCATGATTCCCGTTTTATCGTAATAATCTTTGATTGCCATCAACATGGTATAAGTCACTTGCATGGTTGCCGCAGGTTGAATTTTACCCGTTGAGGTCTTGATGAAATCAGCACCGGCGTAAATTGCTAAATCACTCGCTTTGCGCACATTGTCCAAAGTCGCTAATTCTCCAGTTTCCAAAATCACTTTTAATCGTGCTTTACCACAAGCTTCTTTGATCATTGCGATTTCATCGAAGACGTAATTGTATTCACCCGAAAGGAATTTACCTCTTGAAATCACCATATCAATTTCATCAGCACCTTCATCTACAGCGAACTTTGTATCCGTAATTTTCACCTCTAGCGGAGCTTGTCCACTTGGAAAAGCAGTAGAAACAGATGCCACATTCACACCTGAACCAGCCACTTCTTGCTTTGCTATTTTCACCATGGATGGATAAACGCAAACAGCAGCAACAGTCGGCAATCCTGGCAATACATCATGTAGATGTTGTGCTTTGTAGCACATTTGTTTTACCTTTCCAGGGGTATCTTTTCCTTCTAAAGTTGTAAGATCAATCATATTCAAGGCCATTTTAAGTCCTTGTAATTTACTTGAATCTTTTATACTTCTTGTTTGAAAACGAGCAACTCTTTCTTCAACGCCAACCTTATCAACAGCGGGAGAGTTCAAATACTCAAGTTGAAATCGATTTTTTTTGTCTTGGTTTTTCTTCATGAACAAGCAATTTCCTTGCGTTTCAAATATACAAAATAGGTACGAATAAAAAAGGCTCCCAACTAGGAGCCTTTTTCAAAAATATCGTTCGTTCTATAGTTGTCCGTCGGAATGGTAAACCCCATTCTTAAACACACGAACTTTTAACAAAATTCCATCTCGGTCATATTCATAGACTTTACCTTCCCAAAGAAGTCCGTTTTTGAATGTTCCGTCTTGCCAAATTTCATCGTTGTTGTTGTACACTTTGTTGTATCCATTTGGTAGGAATTTCGCACCTTTCGTTCTTGGAGCAGTAACTTTAGGAGCTGTTTCTTTTGAAGCACTTGGGTTAGCAACTTTCACTGCTGGACTTACCATTTCACGTTGCTCAGATTTTTCAACTTGTCCATCAGCACCATAGAAAATCACTTCTTTGATATCCCCATTTTCATAATAACGAACAGCTTTTCCTGATGGCTTACCGTTGTTTGAAGTGTATTCAAATTCCAATTGACCATTTGGATAGTAATTTTTTACAGTTCCCTGCTCATTGCCTTGATCATTATAGTTTGCCTCATATTTCAACTTTCCATTTTCATGATAACGTTTCAACGAATCTTGGTAATGGTTACGAACAAAGGTTCCAACTTCAATTGGTTTTCCATTTGGATAATACTTTACATATTCACCTTGCGGGCGATTATTCACGTATTCACCTTTCAATTTAGGAGTTGTTCCATCGTTGTGGTATTTGATCCAAATTCCTTCTTTACGATCATCTTTGTAAACACCTTCTTCGACTTTACCATCGGCAGGATACCCTTCGGAAGGACGGTCTTTACCGAAGTAAATCCATTTGCCTTGTTTTTTTCCTTGTGTATCTTTTTGATTGATTTTATCGTCTTGACTATGTTCAGCATGAACGAGTGGTGTAGAGAACACCCCAAGGAATATCAGGCTTAAAAATAATTTTCCGACCATAATAAATGTTATATAGTATTAGCAGATTGAATGCAATGTACAAATTTTAAACTTTGACATATTAAGCGTACATACATTATTCGTCAAACTACGTGTTTTCGTCGATGAAATTTATAAAACTACGTATTAAGCATTTAACAATGTAGGATTCACATTTTCCATCATAACCTCCACTAATTCAGTGGTTCCATACTTTTCTTTCCATCCCCAATCAGCTCTTGCCGCAGAATCGTCGATAGATTTTGGCCAAGAATCAGCAATTGCTTGACGGAAATCTGGAGCGTATGAAATGGTGAATTCTGAATCGATTTTTTGAATCTCTTTTGCTAATTCAGCCGGTGTAAAACTACATCCAGATAAATTATAAGCTGATCTAACTTTTACAGATTCTTTTGGAGCTGACATTAACTCAAGTGTTCCGCGAATTGCATCCTCCATGAACATCATCGGAAGTGCCGAATTTTCATTCAAAAAACACGTAAATGGCTTCTTCAATTTAGCTTGGTAGAAAATATCTACAGCGTAATCCGTTGTTCCTCCACCAGGTAAAGAAGTGTAGGAAATCAATCCAGGATAACGAATACTGCGCACATCAACGCCAAATTTATTGAAGTAATATTCACACCAACGTTCACCAGCCTGTTTTGAAATACCGTAGACAGTTGAGGGTTCCATTACTGTGTATTGCGGTGTGTTTTCACGTGGAGTTGTTGGTCCAAAAACGGCAATTGAACTCGGCCAGAAAATCTTTGATACATGCCCTTCTTTCGCTAAGTCTAGAATTGTAAACAACCCATCCATGTTCAACTTCCAAGCAAAATCAGGATTTTTCTCCGCAGTTGCAGACAACAATGCAGCCAACAAGTAAACAGTCTTCACATCGTTCTCAATGATAAAATTGCGCACTTTTTCGCGATCCAAAATATCCATTTTTTCATACGGACCATTGTTTAACACTTCTGGACATTCATCCCTTAGATCTGCAGCAATTACATTCTCTGCACCTTCGCGTTTACGTAATTCCAGAACCAATTCAGTTCCAATTTGACCACACGCCCCAATAATAATCGTTTTTGCCATCTGTGAATTCAACTTATGCAACAAAGTTAAAATTTGATGTAAAACCAAAACTACTTTTCAAAAAAAATATTGAAAAAACTAAAATCATGATTATAATCATTTTTTGGTCTACTTAACCGATATATTTTTGCCTCAACTCTGAAGAAAATGTGGATAGAATTAACCGTGCTGTTGAAACACATGATCAAGCGTAATCCCGAATGATTCACGTTTGAAATTTCTAATTTATACAATCTTAAAACATTTAGCTTATGCCATTTTATCATAAACTGGGGAAAATTCCTCACAAAAGACATACAGTGTACAGACAAGATAACGGAGAATTGTATCACGAACAATTATTCGGAACAATTGGCTTCGACGGAATGTCTGCTTTAATGTATCACCTAAAACCACCAACAATTGTCAAACAAATGTTGGGACAAAAGAACATTGCGCCAGAGGTTGCAGGTGAAACAAACATGACAATGAGAAGTCTTATGGGTTATCAACTTGAAGCCAAAGACGATTATTTAGAAAGTCGTGTTCCAATGTTGGTAAACTCTGATTGCTACATTGAACTAGCGGCACCGCGCAAATCAATGACCGATTATTTCTATAAAAATGCGGATGCAGATGAAATCATCTTCATCCACAAAGGAGAAGGGAAATTGAAAACGCAATTGGGAAATATTGATTTTAGCTACGGTGATTATTTGGTAATTCCGCGCGGAATGATTTACCAGTTTGAATTTAAATCTGAAGACAATCGTTTGTTCATTGTTCAATCATTTAGTCCAGTTTATACACCAAAACGTTACAGAAACTGGTTTGGACAATTGTTAGAACACTCGCCATATTGCGAACGTGACATTCGTCCGCCACATGAATTAGAAACACACGATGAACAAGGTGATTTCTTGGTGAAAATCAAAAAGCAAGATGTAATGTACGATTATGTATATGGAAACCATCCGTTTGATTTAGTTGGTTGGGACGGTTATTTGTATCCGTATGCATTCTCAATTCACGATTTTGAACCAATTACAGGTCGTGTACATTTACCACCTCCAATTCACCAAACGTTTGAAACGGCTGGTTTCGTTTTGTGTTCATTTGTTCCTCGTATGTACGATTACCATCCGAATGCTATTCCTGCGCCATACAATCACAGTAATATCGACTCTGATGAAGTATTGTACTACGTAGACGGTGATTTCATGAGCCGGAATAACATCCAAAAAGGTCAAATTACATTACACCCTGCTGGATTACCACACGGACCGCACCCGGGAGCATACGAAAGAAGTATTGGCAAAAAAGAAACGGAAGAATTAGCAGTAATGGTAGATACTTTCAAACCGCTGAAGTTAACGAAACGCGCTTTAGGCATCGAGGTTGAAGACTATTACAAAAGTTGGTTATCACATTGAATTAGAACATAGAAATTAGAGCATGGAGCATAGAAAAATAGTATTTTTAGCGCTCATGAACATTGACAAAAAAACATTTATAATATGAGTAAAGAAGTAAAAAGCGTTGAATACGGCTTAGAGAAAATTTTTGAAGGAGCACAAGATTTCCTACCCTTGTTAGGAACGGATTATGTTGAGTTTTATGTAGGCAATGCAAAACAAGCTGCACACTATTACAAAACAGCTTTCGGATTTCAATCATTTGCATATGCTGGATTGGAAACAGGAATGAAAGACCGTGTTTCATACGTTGTGAAGCAAGATAAAATTAAATTGGTTTTAACAACTGCTTTGAACAGTGAATCACCAATTGGAGAGCACGTTAAAAAACACGGAGATGGTGTTAAGGTTATCGCTCTTTGGGTTGATGATGCAACTAAATCATGGGAAGAAACAACAAAAAGAGGTGCTGTTTCATACATGGAACCAACTGTAGAAAAAGATGAGTTTGGTGAAGTAGTTCGTTCTGGAATTTACACATATGGAGAAACAGTTCACGTTTTTGTTGAGCGCAAAAACTACAATGGCACATTCCTTCCAGGTTTTCAAAAATGGGAATCAGATTACAACCCAGAGCCGGTTGGTTTGAAATTTATTGACCACATGGTTGGAAACGTTGGCTGGGGCGAAATGAACACATGGGTAAAATGGTATGAAGATGTAATGGGATTTGTGAACTTCCTTTCATTTGATGACACACAAATTCACACTGAATATTCTGCTTTGATGTCAAAAGTGATGTCCAACGGAAACGGACGCATTAAATTCCCAATTAATGAGCCTGCAGAAGGGAAAAAACGTTCTCAAATTGAAGAGTACTTAGATTTTTACGAAGGCCCAGGAGCTCAACATATTGCAGTAGCAACTGATGATATCATTTCAACTGTAACACAATTACGTGCTCGTGGAGTTGAATTTTTGTCTGCTCCACCACAAGCTTACTATGATGAAATTCCTGCTCGTTTAGGTGTTCACATGGACATGATGAAAGAAGATTTGAAAGTATTACAAAGTCTATCGATTATGATTGATGCAGACGAAGAAGGCTATTTGTTACAAATCTTTACTAAACCCGTTGAAGATCGTCCAACATTGTTCTATGAAATCATCCAACGCATGGGTGCTCGTGGATTCGGTGCAGGAAACTTCAAAGCTTTGTTCGAATCAATCGAAAGAGAACAAGAAAAAAGAGGTACTTTATAATTTATAATAACTCACATAAAAAACCCCGTTTTTCAGTGGAAGAACGGGGTTTTTATATTTCACATTCCACCATTCACCGAAAAATAGCTACATTTCACCTATTCATCCTTTAGTACCTTCAAACCAGCTTGTAAGTTTGGTGAAAATTAAGGTTATGAAAAAAGGTAAGAACACAATCGTTATGAACGAAAACATGGAAAAGAACCACCGCAATTCTAAAGTAGTAGGTGGATTAATCGTTATTGCTGCGGGAGTTTTAATCTTGTTAAATCAAATGGGATTCGCATTCCCTCCATTCTTGTTGTCATGGAAAATGATTTTAATTGCAGTGGGTTTTGTGATGTTGATCAAACACAATTTTCAAAAAACAAGTGCTTACGTTTTGATTGCTATTGGAACCGTTTTCATTCTAAATGATTTCTTTCCGGATATTATTGAAACACGCTTCTTTTGGCCAATCTTAATTATTGGAGTTGGAATTTCAATGATTTTTAAAAATAGTTCTTCTTCGAATAAAAAAGCCCAAACTGAAGACCCTCAAGAAGAAGACCTAAGTGAACTCAACTCAGAAGATTATATCAAATCAGCTTCATTATTCAGTGGGATTACGAAGAAAGTTGTGAGTAAAAATTTCAAAGGCGCAACAATTTCAAGTGTCTTTGGTGGGAATGAAATCAATTTATCGCAAGCCGATTTCACAGGAGAAGCAATAATTGACATTACCTGTGTTTTCGGAGGAGTCACCTTAATTGTTCCTTCTCAATGGAAAGTAAAATCCGATCTAACTTCAGTTTTTGGGGGAATTGATGATCAACGCCCGATTATGGTATTAGAATCAATCAGCGAAGACAAATTGCTTGTTCTGAAAGGTGCATGCGTGTTCGGAGGTATTGAAATTCACAGCTACAATTAATGGCAGAAATTAAAACACGAAAAACACAAAGAAACAGGTTTACGTTAATCGTTTATCTGTTTTTACTGTTGGATATTGGCTATTATTTCCTTCTCAAAAGTTTTGGAATCAGTACCAATCAATCAATGTATGAAGTTGTAACCAGCTTCATTCTTATCTTGTTTTTTTCGTTTATTCTACAACGTATTCATAGTTTTTATCATTCGCGTTCAGCCATCAGCGTTGTACATATCAGTATTATTGTCATTTTCAGCTTTCTCTCTACGGTATTTCTTCAGGAATATGGAAAATGGACGGGTGAAGGAGAAACCGTTTATCTTCAACTACTCGCTTCATCTTTCTATGTTCGTTGGTTCATTCTGTTTCTCATTTTGTTTGCCATTGTAAATCAATTATGGATTGACAAACACATTCAGGAACAAAACAATTCGGTTGAACGCTTAGTTGAAAAAGAACGTCAACTTGCACAGGCAGAAATCAGCAATCTCCAACAACAATTTCAACCACATTTCTTATTTAACAGTTTGAATTCGATCAGCGCATTGGTGAAAACACAACCAGAACAAGCGCGATCCATGATTCACAATTTATCCGATTTTCTGCGACTAACAATCCAAAAAAGCAAGGAAGAAAGTACTACTGTAAAGGATGAGATGGATTATTTGAATTTGTACCTAGCTATCGAAAAAGTACGCTTCGGTCATCGATTAAACATCGACATGCAAACAGATGAAGCTTGTGAAACTGCCATACTTCCTTCCCTTCTACTCCAACCGATTGTTGAAAACGCGATTAAGTACGGTTTATATGGCAACATTGGTGAGTTAACCATAAAAATTCATGTGAGTTGTGAACAGCAATTTCTGAAAGTCTTTATCGAAAACCCCTTTGATGCCGAATCTATCCAATCGTCAAAAGGAACTGGATTTGGATTGGCTTCTGTCGATCGTAAGTTACAATTGCTCTATAAGAGATCAGATTTACTCAAAATAGAACAGACGACAAGTGATTTCAAGGTTGAACTATTAATTCCACAACTATGAAAAAAGTAATTATCATTGATGATGAACCCTTAGCACGCTTGGTGATTCAAGAATATTTAATGGATTTTCCAGAACTTGAAGTTGTTGCTGAATGCAACGATGGATTTGAAGGAGCCAAGGCAATCTCGCAGCACCATCCTGATTTGATTTTCTTAGATATTCAAATGCCAAAAATCAATGGTTTTGAATTGTTGGAATTAATAACAGAAAAACCAGCGGTTATTTTTACAACAGCATTTGATGAATATGCTTTGAAAGCCTTTGAAACGAATGCCTTGGATTATTTATTGAAACCTTTTTCCCAGGAACGATTTTCAGCAGCAGTTCAAAAATGGCAACATTCACTCCATGAGGCATCAAGTGTATATGCAAAGATCTCTGAATTGGAATCAAAACAACCTGACGAACAAAAGCGCATTGTCATCAAAGACGGAGCAGAAATTCGAATTATTCCTACTGCTGAAATTGAATTTATTGAAGCGTACGATGATTACGTTAAAATCCATCATCTTGGCAAAGTTCATTTGAAGAAAAAAACCATGAATTACTTCGAACGAACACTCGATCCAAAACAATTTGTACGCATTCATCGTTCGTTTTTAATGAACATCAATGAACTGACGCGTATCGAATCCTTCGAGAAAAATAGTTATTTAGCCATTTTAAAGTCTGGAAAACGCATTCCAATCAGTCGAACTGCTTATGCACCTCTAAAAGCATCACTTGGGATTTAAAAGCCTTAACTTTTCATTGTAAATCTGTATCTTTGACAAAAATTTTCAAACATGGCAGAAGTAGGAATTATCATGGGAAGCGCTTCAGATCTTCCCGTAATGCAAGATGCAGCAGATATTTTAACTGAATTCGGAATTTCTTATGAAATCAATATTGTTTCAGCGCACCGTACGCCAGAGTTGATGTTTGACTATGCTAAAAACGCGCATAAAAAAGGCTTAAAAGTAATCATTGCCGGAGCTGGTGGAGCCGCGCATTTACCTGGAATGACAGCTTCATTAACGCCACTTCCAGTTATTGGTGTTCCTGTAAAGTCATCGAATTCAATCGATGGTTGGGACAGTATTTTATCCATTCTACAAATGCCAAATGGAATTCCTGTCGCTACTGTAGCTCTAAATGCTGCTAAAAATGCCGGAATCTTAGCTGCAAAAATCATTGGTTCATCAAATCCAGAAATGTTGGAAAAACTTTCAGCGTATATGGAAGACATGAAAGAAAAGGTGATGCAAAGTGCTGAGAAATTGAAATGCCGCGATTAATCCTTAAGGATACAACAAATATTTTTCGCGAATCTTTTTAAATTCAGTCAATCCTGGTTCCCAGGTTGCACGAATTTCTTTTGCCGACCAACCTGCCAGTAACTGTTCACGTAGTTTTGAAGTGCCGGCTAAACGGTTGAAAAATCCAATTTGATCAATATAGGTTACAGAATCACCCAACAAGTCTTTCGCTTGAATCAAGTAATTCAAATTGATTTCATACTTGCGCTTTGTAATGCTGGATTGTAAGTCAAATCCATTCACAACACGATTTTCATACATTGGATTCTTGGCTCCAACTGTCGAAACAGGCGTAAATTGAAAGTCAGTTTTTGGGAAACGTGGATGTCCAAACATTTCAAATGGTCGCTCAGTTCCGCGTCCAACAGAAACAGTTGTCGCTTCGAACAAACATAAACTTGGATAAAGCGTTATTGCCACTTCAGATTTCAAATTTGGAGATGGTGGCACAGGAAGAACGTATTTGGTTTTGTGCGTATAGTGTTTGCAAGGAATAACCCATAATTTACACGTCAAACTATCGTGTAACCAGCGTTCACCATTAATCATCATGGCGTATTCACCAATTGTCATTCCGTAAACTATTGGAACCGGATGCATACCAACAAAGGATTTATGTTCAGGTTCACGAATCGGCCCATCGATGTAATGTCCGTTTGGATTGGGACGATCGAGCACAACAAGTTGTTTTCCGTTTTCAGCGCATGCTTCCATCACATAGTGCAAGGTTGAAATGTAGGTGTAAAAGCGAACTCCAACATCTTGAATATCGTAAATAACAATATCAATGTCTTCTAATTGATCACGTTGTGGCTTTTTGTTCGAACCATACAATGAAATCAATGGCAAGCCTGTTTTAGTATCTATCGTGCTATGGACTTTTTCACCTGCATCTGCATCTCCTCGGAAGCCATGTTCGGGTGCGAAGACTTTTCTTACATCCAATTTCAAGGCAAGAAGTGTGTCTACAAGGTGCACATTTCCAACCATCGAAGTTTGATTTCCAACGACTGCAATACGTTTATCTTTTAATGAATCAACGAATAAATGCAACCGGTCAATTCCTAAAATTGGCAAACGAAGCGCGTGATATTTCGCTTCTTCTTCACGGATTTTTTGTTCACTTTCTTCGGTATTTGCTTGTTCAATGATTTGCGTTTCTGTTGTTCCAACTTGTCTTTTCTTTCCAACCGAACCACAAGAAGCTATCAAAACCAACAAAATACTTTTTAGGCACAAAAGCTTTATGTACTTTAGTGCTCCAAAAAATAAGCTATTGTCAGTTGAGTATTTCATATCGCGTAGAATCCTAAAAAGCGAGGTGCAAGGTAAGAAAGTTTCTAAACCAATTGTACGTATATCTATAATAAGTATTGCACTAGCTGTTGTTGTTAACTTAATTACGATTGCCGTAGTGACTGGTTTTCAGCACGAAGTACGAGAAAAAGTTTCTGGATTTGGATCCCATATTCTTATTCAAAGTTCTGGCGAAAACAGCATCTACGAGAGTGAACCTATTCTCAAAAATCAAGCCTTTTTTCCAGAAATGGGTAAAGAAGCTGGAATTAAGAACATCCAATACGTTGCCTACAAACCAGTTTTGTTCCAATCGGATAAAATTGAGCGCAGTTACAAATTGAAAAGCGGGAAAGACACGAGCTATTTACAACAAGAAATAAAGGGCGCCATTTTAAAAGGAGTTGATGAAACCTATGACCTTTCGTTTTTCAAAGAGAATTTAATTGAAGGACGTTTACCAAAATTTGAGAAAAATACGGTTAGCGAAGAAATTATCCTTTCGAAACAAATTGCGAATGATTTAGGTTTGAAATTGAATGATGAAGTGCGGTCGTTCTTCGTTAAAAGCAAACCCATCAAGCGCATTTTCAAGTTAGTGGGAATTTATCAAACTGGGCTTGAAGAATTGGACCAAAAAATTGCCGTTGGTGATATTCAAATTGTTCAAGAAATGAATGATTGGGGCATCAAAGCAATGATTGAAGTGGCTGACACTATGACGAACGGACAATTGATTATCAAAGGAAATGTTACCGGTGGAAATGGAAATTTCCGTTACGATTGGGGAAAAGGATATGAGAATTACTCAGGATTCACACTTTGCCCAGACAAAGACACAACCATTCGTTTAATTGCATCTGATTATTGGACGAATATTTCTGGGAATAATGAAACAACTAGCATTCCAGACACTGCTTACTTAAAAATTCATATCAAAGGAACAGGCTACAGCGCCTGTGATTTCAAAAAAGACAATGAAGGAAATTTAGTTCGCACATTTTTGAACGAAGATGGAACAAAATTCTCATTGAAAGCTGGACAAAAAGAGATTGTTTTTGAGACGATAATTGGAAAAGGGAGTTCCCACAATTACGTAGGTGGATTTGAGGTAAACGTTGACCAATGGGAAGAACTTCCTGAAATTGCATTAAAGTTGAAAAAACGATTTGATTTAATTCCAACCGAAAACAATGAAAGTTTGGCCGTTAAAAGCATCGTTGAAAATGAAAGTGACATCTTTGTTTGGTTGGGCTTTTTGGACATCAATGTGTTCATCATATTAACCTTGATGATATTAATTGGCATCATTAACATGGGCTCTGCCCTACTCGTATTAATTTTAGTGCGGACCAACTTCATTGGAATGATGAAAGCCATGGGAGCAAACAATTGGATGATTCGCAAAGTATTTTTAATTCAAGCTGGGTTTTTAATCTTGCGCGGAATGGTGATTGGCAATTTCATTGGTCTTGCCTTGTGCGGAATTCAGTACTTTTTTGGCATTTTCACCCTGAATCCAGAAGTATATTACCTGAGCAAAGTTCCTGTTGAGTTAAACTTACTTTCATGGCTCGCTTTAAACCTTGCCACTTTGGTCATTTGTGTGAGCGCTTTAATTATTCCAAGTATTGTGATTACGCGTATTCGTCCGATTAAAGCAATTCGATTCAATTAAACGTTAGAGGTGGCTGAGGCTCTCGAGTCACGGTTTTATTATCATTTCATGCAATCACAAGGCGGATCAAGTTTAAACTCAATCCAAGGAAATTTTGCCTTTAAATCTTTTTGAAAGGTTGGACTATATTTTATACCTTGAAGATCAATAGTTTGGATATGAGTCATCAGCGTCATGCTCTCCGGAAAGGTTGAAACAGGTGTTTCCCACAAATCGATTGATCTCAGTTCCGCACAATATTGAATACAATTTGGAAGCTGATCAAAGGTGTTTCTATTGGCGATTAATTGTTGCAAATGAATTAGTTTACATATCTCAACGGGAAAAATGGCAAATTCATTTTTAGAAAAATCCAATACCTTAAGTTGTGCGAAATCACCTACAAATGCCGGCAATTCAGTTAATTTATTTTTCGAAACATCTAAGTATTCCAATTTCGTGAATTTTGCTAATTCATCTGGCAAATGATCCAGTTTTAGTTTGGAAAACGTAATCGCAAAAACCGTATCCGGATTCGCCTCATTCACTTGCTCCCAAGTATATACACGTAAACTCTGCTCTTGATTAAAAGCAAAAAACGCATTAAATAGCAGACAATACAGCGCGAATCGTTTCTTCATCTCGTTTTAATTGGTTTTTCAATTCCTCCAAGCCATTGAACTTTTGCTCGTCGCGCCATTTAGACAAAAACTGTACCGTTACTTTTTGATCATAAATCGTTTGGTCGAAATCAAAAATATTCACTTCAATTGTGCGCCCGCCATTTGTAACCACTGTCGGTCGCGTCCCAATATTCATCATGCCATCATGCCAAATTTGATCTACACAAACACGAACGGCATACACACCATTTCCCGGAATTAATTTCAATTCGGAATCCAATACAATATTTGCCGTTGGAAAACCTATTGTTCTTCCAAGTTGATTTCCTTTCACAACGGTTCCTGTCAATTCAAAAGCATCTCCGAGATAATCATTTGCCTTTACAATGTTTCCAGCTAAAATTGCTTCTCGAATCTTTGTTGAGCTAACGTTCACATCATCAATATCTTGTGCAGGGATTTCGATCACTTCAAATTCGTATGTCTCGCAAATTTCTTTCAAAAACTGTAAAGACCCTTCGCGATTCTTACCAAATTGATGATCATAACCGATCACTAATTTTTTGACATGCAATTGATTCACTAAAAAATCACGCACAAATTCCAAGGCTGTCATCCGAGAAAACTCAAATGTAAATGGAAAAACGATGCAATTTTTCAAGCCCATTTTTTCCAATTTCGCCATTTTCTCTTCCTGCGTTTGAATCAATTTTATACCATGACTTTCTGGATACAAAACCATGCGCGGATGAGGATAAAAGGTAAACAAAACAGACTCTCCGTTAATTTTCTCAGCTTCTTCATTTAATTGATTGATGATTTTCTGATGACCGATGTGCACACCGTCAAAGGTTCCAATTGTAATAACTGGATGCTGAATTATATCAATTGAATGAAAGTCTTGAAATACGTTCACGTTTTGTTTGTTTCTTCAAAGTTAAGCATTCTTTAGTTTTTAGCTTAACTTCGGTGTTTTACATTTTGTATTTTTACACAAAATCAGTGCACATGAAATCATTAAAGCTATTACCATTTTTGAGTTTGTTGAGTTTTTCCAACCTAGGCTTTGGACAATGTCCTTCTGGCCAAACATTTGTAACCATCGATGTAACGACTGACGCTTGGGGATATGAATGTTTCTGGGATTTAACACCCATGGGTGCTGGATGTGGAAACAGTGAAATTTATGCCTACGGAAACACGGCGCAAGTTGGCTGTGGAGGTGCTGGTCAACAAGATGCCAACGGTGGCGGCTACCCGAACAATACCATGACCACGGAAAGTTTGGGTTGCGTAGATTTCGGCAATTGCTTCGATATCAATTATGTGGATGATTGGGGTGATGGTGGCGCAACATTTTCAGTAAATTTTGATGGTTTACAAGCCTATTATTTCGGCGGAACAGGAACAGGAAATGTTTTCAGTTTTTGCGTAACCACGAATGTGGAATTCGATGCTTCAATAGCTGCCAATCACTTTCAGTATACAAAAATACCGCTTTCACAAGCTCAGAACATCCTTCAGTCAGGTGTTGTTTCATCAGATGGATACGGAAATATAACAAATGCCTTTATGAACGTTTCTGTGAGTAAAAACGGAACGCAAGTATTTACCACCAATTCAAGCACGCAAAACATTGCTAGTGGAGGGAATGCCGCATTTTCTACATCAGGTTATACTCCAACCGAAATAGGACTTTACACAGTTACTTATTTTGCGGACATGACTGAAAACGATGGCAATTTGTCAAACAATTATTATTCATACACAGTTGATGTTACAGATTCCATTTATGCTCGCGACAATGGTGCGTCATATGGTATAATCGGTATCGGAACAGGTGAACCTGGCTATTTGGCCAATCGTTTTACCATTCTTAATCCAATTCAATTGTCTTCAATTTCTGTATTTCTTGGAAACACAACTGGTACGATTTCAAACAATCCTTTCGAAGTTGAAGTTTTCACAGTAAACGCTGGAACCGTAACGTCAATTGCAACAGCAAGTGGAACAGTTTCTTCAAGCGCTTACCAATGGCATACAGTTGATTTAAGTCCTTACCCAACATTGATTCCAGGTGAGTATTTGGTTGCTTTAAAAGAAACAAACTATGAACAAGAAGTCGGCTTAAATGAAGCCGTTTTTACACCTAATACATCATTTGTAACATGGACAAGTCAACCTTGGGCATCAACTGAATCAATGGGATTGGATGTTAATTTTATGATTCGCTTGAATGTCAATCAAAATGCTCAATTATCTGAAAATTCATTAGCTGAATTAAGCATCTTCCCGAATCCAACGAAGAATACTCTAATGATCAATGGGCTTCTTCCAAACGAAAAAATTCAAATCATTGATAATTTAGGAAAAGTAGTTTTTTCAACTACTTCTAATTCTGCCATGCAAACGATTGACTTATCAGAATTTGACTCAGGAATCTATTTATTAAAAACAGAGCACCACTTGATTACAAAAATCATTAAACAATAAAAAAGGGAGCGATTATGCTCCCTTTCTATTTTCTATAGTTCGATTACCTTATTAATGTGATGTTTCCATGACCTACGATTTCTTCTCCATTTAATCCTGTAACAGTGTATTTGAAGAAATAAACACCATCATCGGCATGTTTACCATTTACATCGCCATCCCAAACACCGTTTAGTGTCGTAATTTCATGAACTACGTTCCCCCAACGATTCAAGATAATTACTTCTATCCCTGAAGCAAATTGTGTCGATATAAAGAACTCATCGTTTGACTGATCGCCATTCGGGGTAAATACATTGGGCACATGAATCAGTGGAGCTGGAAATGGAACAATATCGATTTGAATCATTGCTGTATCTGAACACAAACCATTGCTTGCTGTCAATACCATTAAGTAAGAACCAACAGAATTGTACGTTGCCGTTTGACTATTCAAATTGGTAACTGATGCTGTTGCGCCATTGCCAAAATCCCAATTGTAAGCTGTGGAATTCGTTGAGAAATTATCAAACGTCACAACTTGACCAGGATTTCCGGTTGTTACATCTGCGCTTGCCGAAGCGGATGGATAAGGCATAACGTTCACTGTAACATTATCCGTATTAACACAACCATTTGCATCTGTTCCCGATACTGTATAAACCGTTGACCCAACTCCTGGGGTGAAAGGCTGACCATTGATTCCGCCATTATTCCAAGCATAAGTAGATGCTCCTGCTCCACTTAACGTCACATTTGAACCAGCACATACTGTAACATCCGATCCTCCGTTCACTGTTGGCAAATTGTTCACCTGAATTGTAGCTGTAGAACTGTTAGTACAGTTTTGGGCTGAGGTATAAGAATATGTAATTGTTTGAGTACCTGAAGCAGGATTGAACGTATTTGCTGTAACTCCTGTACCACTAAACGTTCCTCCTGCAGGTGTTCCAACAAGCGGAACCGCTGATCCATTGATACAAATTGGCGTGTAAGATCCCGCACTAACCGTAGGAACGGCATTCACCGTAATTGTTGCTACATCTGAACTTGAACATCCATTTCCATTTGTATATGAATACGTCACTGTTTGTGTACCTGAAGCAGGATTGAAGTTTGAACCAGTAACTCCAGTTCCACTGAAACTTCCACCAGCTGGTGTCCCAACCAATGGAACAGATGCAACATTTGAACAAACGGCGGTGTATGTTCCTGCATCAACAACTGGAAGTGGATTTACTGTAATAATTGTTGTTCCGCTTCCACTACATCCTGCTGGATCTACATAGTTATAAGTTATAGTTTGAGTTCCAACTGAAGGGTCAAAACTAGTTCCGGAAACTCCAGTACCACTGAACGTTCCACCAGAAGGATTTCCAACTAACGGAACATTTGCCGCATCAATACAAACGGGTGAATATACCCCCGCACTAACTGCAGCGGGATTCACAACAGTAATTGTTGTTGTTGATGAATTTGAACAACCTAAACCATCCATATAATTGTAGGTTAACGTTTGGGAACCAACAGCTGGATTAAAATTTGAACCAGTAACGCCCGTTCCAGTAAATGTTCCTCCTGCAGGCGTTCCAGATAATGCGACAGGGCTAGCTCCCATACAAATGTTCGGATAGCTTCCACCTGAAACTAATGGAACAGGATTAACATTAATTACTGTACTTGCCGAATTGGAGCAACTATTTGCATCCGTATAATTGTAAGTAATATTTGACGTACCAACACCAGGATTAAATTGTCCAGCTGTTACACCAGCACCACTAAATGTTCCACCAGCTGGAGAACCTGTTAAGGTTACCACTGGAGCATTCGCACATTGATCTAGATAAGTTCCTGCACTTACGACTGGTAAATTATTGACTGTAATTGTAGTGGTTGCAGTATTCGAACAACCACTTGCATTCGTATAAGAATAGGTTAATGTTTGAGTACCTACTGAAGGGTCGAAATTTGACCCGCTAACCCCTGTTCCTGTAAAAGTCCCACCTGCAGGTGTTCCCGCAAGTACAATATCTGCAGCATCTGAACAAACACTCGTATAAGTCCCAGCACTAACCGTTGGATTTGGATTAACTGTAATTGTTGCAGTAGCTGTATTAGAACATCCGTTAGCATCCGTATAGGCATAAGTAACAACTTGGGTTCCCGAAGCAGTATTGAATGTTGCACCAGAAACTCCAGTACCCGTGAACGTTCCACCAGTTGGCGTTCCAGATAATGCGACTGTAGGTACATTCGAGCAAACTGGTGAATAAGTCCCAGCGGATAATGTAGGAAGTGCATTTACTGTCACAGTTGTTGAAGATGTACACGGCACGCCACTTACTGTTGCCGTTACAGTATATGTATACGTTCCTGGCGTTGTTGGCATCACAATTCCAGTTGGATTCTGGCTGGTCGATGTGTAACCATTTGGCCCTGTCCAAGCATAGGTAGCATTCGTAACGTTGGTAGCAAATAAATTTACCGTTCCACCAGGACAAACATTCCCACTATTTGAAGCAGTAACGGTACAACCACAAGGATTAACTGTAATAGTTGCTGTTGCCGCCGTTGAAGAAGGACAAAGCGGATTCCCTGTTGATGAATTCACAGTATATGTATATGTTCCTGGGGATGAAGGTGGAGTTGCCGTAACGCTTGCTCCTGATGTTGTATTCAATTGTGGTGTTGAGGTCCATGTATAAGTTCCATTTCCTCCAGATGCAGTTAAATTAACAGTTTGACCAGGACAAATACTAGTAGCAGAAGGATTTACGGCTACAGGAACAGAAATACCAGAATTGGCACCAATGATATAATTACAAACATCTCCTGAATTTCCATCGATCATTATGTAGTAAGTATTGCCTACTGTCAAACCTGATGCAGAAATGGTTGTTGGACCACTTGGAACAGTTCCTGGATTCCAACAGGTATAACTCGTAACAGCTCCTGAACAGTTAACAGCACTATAGATGAAAATTTGGATTCCGTAACCCATTGTTGTACTTGTTACCCAAACATTGAAAGAAATTGTTGTTGATGAAGCAACAAAAGAAATAAATGAATTATTTTCTATTGACCCACAGAAAGCAGTATTCAACTGCGCCCAATAATCAGCTGTGTAAGTAGAAGCTGTACTTCCACAATAACCATTCAAATCACAAATTGGTGTTGCCGTAGCACACGTATTTCCTGCCGGTGGGTTACCTGAACATGATGGCATTGGAGGCGGTGGAGGTGGCGCAACTACGCAAATTGAAAATGTTCCTGTTCCTCCACCATAATCCCAAACTCGCAAGTATAAGGTTGAACCAGGGGTTAAACCAGTTAAGGACAAATAGGGCATTAAACCATTTGGACTACTATCATCATCACATGCAAGTAAGGTCAATGCTCCACAAGTTCCTGTATAAGCAGCCATACCACCATCGGTCATTGTTCCGGTGTTTGAATCAATATTCAAAATACCTCCTGCTGGAACCACAACACTATACCAAACATCTTGACCACTATAGCTAGCACATCCTGGTGCAGTCACACCGGCTGTATTGGTTGCAGCAACATTGGTTCCCGAAACGAATGTACATGATGAACCAGGTGTTAGCGATGTTGCATTACAGGGATTATCATTTGCAGGCTGAGCAAGTAAATTAAAAGTTGTAAAGAAAGCTAAAATCAGAGTGATTAAAGCAGATTCTTTCACTTTGAAAACAGTAAATTGTTTCATGAGTTCTGTATTAAGTGATTTTAACAGGTAATTAATTACCTGCAAGTACCATTGTTTTTTCTTGATAACCGTTCAAGTACAAACTGTATTTTTCGAGAATCCCTTTGAAAACTTTTAAAAATTCATCAGTAGTGAATTTCGTGCGATCAATCAAAATAACAAGTACTTTCGAATCACCTTTTTGTTCAACAGATATGCACAGATTCTCTTTGATTAACTCTTCTTTGAGTTGATTGAAAGATGACGTTAATTTTGAATAATCTTCAAGTGTGAACGTAAATTCAGTGTACAAGTCTTTGAAGTTCGCAAACCCTTGTTGATGATTCAAATAAATTTTTGATTCTAAATCTCTTGCCGAGATTTCTTGATATTGAGCGGTTAAATCAAATGAGCATAAGCTCATAAAGCCCAAAGTAGCAACTAAAATAGTTTTCCTCATTGGTAATGGTAATAGTAATAGTAAATGACTAGTGTTATTTAAAACGTTAAACCGTTAAAAAAAGTTGCACTAATGTAATAAAATTTAATTATTTGAACAATACCATTCAACATGAATTTTATTTCGTTCACTTAATTTCTTTTTCTCTTGCATCAATACCACAAAAATGGTATTTTTGCAAAGGATTTAGCTTTTATTTATAATTAATCTAAATAAAGAATTAATTAAAGAACAATGATAACAGTAACTGATACAGCCAAAAAACAAGCATTGCGCTTGATGGAGGACGATGGAAAAGAAGGTTTTTTCATTCGTGTTGGAGTTGAAGGTGGCGGATGTTCGGGATTGATGTATCAATTGACATTCGACAACGAGGAAAAAGAAGGAGATAAGGCGTTTGAAGACAATGGAATCAAAGTAGTTGTCGATAAAAAAAGCTATTTGTATTTAATTGGTACAACTCTAGACTTTTCTGGCGGCTTAAATGGAAAAGGATTTGTTTTTAACAATCCAAACGCAGGAAGAACCTGTGGATGTGGCGAATCATTTTCGCTCTAACTATTAATTTCTCAAGCACTAAAAATGGGATATACAGAAAACGAATTAGCCAAAGACCTTGAAAATCAAGAGTACAAATTTGGCTTCGTTACAAATATCGATTCCGATAAGGCTCCAAAAGGTCTTGATGAAAGCATCATTCGTTTCATTTCAGCTAAGAAAAATGAGCCTGAATGGATGTTAGATTATCGTTTGAAAGCATTTTCAATTTGGAAAGAAATGGTTGAACCATCTTGGGCACACGTTCATTATGAAAAACCAAATTTTCAAGAAATAACTTATTATTCAGCTCCAAAGCAAACTAAGAAATATGAATCTTGGGATGATGTAGATCCAGAAATGAAAGCTACCATGGCAAAACTTGGTATTTCATTGGAAGAACAACAACGATTAACTGGAACAAACGTAGCAGTTGATTTTGTGATGGATTCGGTTTCAGTTGCAACATCTTTTAAGGCCAAATTAGCAGAATTAGGAATTATTTTCTGCTCATTTTCCGAAGCAGTTCAAGAACATCCTGATTTGGTCCGAAAATACATAGGAACTGTTGTTCCAATGACCGATAATTTCTACGCTGCATTGAATTGTGCCGTTTTCACAGATGGTTCATTCTGCTATATACCAAAGGGGGTTAAATGTCCAATGGAATTATCTACCTACTTCCGAATCAATGAAGGAGGAACAGGACAATTTGAACGCACGTTGGTTGTCGCTGATCAAGGATCTTACGTTTCTTATTTAGAAGGTTGTACTGCTCCTCAACGCGATGAAAACCAATTGCACGCTGCTGTTGTTGAATTAATTGCTTTGGACGATGCTGAAATAAAATATTCAACTGTACAAAACTGGTATCCGGGCGATAAAGAAGGAAAAGGTGGAGTTTTCAATTTTGTAACAAAACGTGGACTGTGTGAACGAAATGCCAAAATTTCGTGGACACAAGTTGAAACTGGTTCGGCGGTTACTTGGAAATATCCGTCTTGTATTTTAAAAGGAGATAATTCAGTCGGTGAATTTTACTCGGTTGCAGTTACAAACAATTACCAGCAGGCCGATACAGGAACGAAAATGGTTCATTTGGGACGTAACACAAAAAGTACCATTATTTCAAAAGGAATTTCAGCAGGAAAATCACAAAACTCATACCGCGGATTGGTACAAATTCATAAAAACGCAGCCAATGCAAGAAACTTCTCGCAATGTGATTCATTGTTAATGACTGACGAATGTGGGGCTCACACGTTCCCATATATCGAATGTAAAAACAGTTCAGCAAAAATTGAACACGAAGCAACGACTTCTAAAATCGGTGAAGATCAAATTTTCTATTGCTTACAACGTGGAATTTCAGAGGAAAAAGCAATTAGTTTAATTGTAAATGGTTATTGTAAAGAAGTATTGAATCAATTACCAATGGAATTTGCTGTTGAAGCACAAAAATTATTAGCAATTAGTCTCGAAGGTTCGGTCGGGTAAACCAAATTTGAAAATTTGACATTTGAAAATTTTATTTCTCAGACCACAATTTTCAAATTACAAATTATCAAATCTTCGAATAGTACATATTTATAAGATTATAAGAATGATAAGCATTAAAAATCTACACGCCTCAATTGATGGCAAAGAAATATTAAAAGGTTTAAACCTTGAAGTGAAAGCCGGAGAAGTTCACGCAATTATGGGTCCAAATGGTGCTGGGAAAAGTACTTTAGCATCTGTTTTGGCTGGACGCGAAGAATATGAAATCACAGAAGGATCTGTTGATTTTGACGGTCAAGATTTATTAGAATTATCCACTGAAGATCGTGCTCGTGAAGGATTGTTCTTAGCATTTCAATACCCAATAGAAATCCCAGGTGTTTCGAACATTAATTTCCTAAGAACTTCATTGAACGAAATCAGAGAGTACAAAGGCGAAGAACAAATTTCAGCAAAAGATTTCATGGCTTTGGTTCGTGAGAAATCAGCTTTGGTTGAATTGGATGCAAAATTGGCTTCTCGTTCGGTTAACGAAGGTTTTTCAGGTGGCGAGAAGAAACGTAATGAAATATTCCAAATGGCGATGTTGAATCCGAAATTATCGATTTTGGATGAAACCGATTCTGGTTTGGACATTGACGCTTTGCGCATTGTGGCAAATGGTGTAAACAAACTGAAATCACCTGAAAATGCAACAATCGTGATTACACATTACCAACGATTGTTGGATTATATTGTTCCAGACGTTGTTCACGTTTTATACAATGGAAAAATCGTAAAATCCGGTCCAAAAGAACTAGCATTAGAACTCGAAGAAAAAGGTTACGATTGGATCAAAGCAGAAGTTGACGCTCAATAAAAGAAAACCGATGAACGAACTTATTCAAGAATCAAAAGTCGCTGCCTTTGTAGAGCATCTGCCTCAAACAATGTTGGCAATTGACAAAGAACTTGTTTCAAAAGCTGTTACAACCATTAAGTCAACAGATTTTCCTACAACGCGCACAGAAGCATGGAAATACACACGACTTGGTAGGATTGCAGCTATTTCAACTGCGAATCAAACTGCACGTGAAGGGAAAAACCTAAGTCGTGAGGACATCAATTCATCCTATCAAATCAGTAAAACTGGATTGACATTTGTGTTTGAAAATGGTATATTTAGAAGCGATTTGTCTTCGGGAGAATTTCCTGCTGGAGCCACGATAAAACCATTAACTGGGTGTGACAAAGCGGAACTTTCAAACGTAGGAAAATCACTACAATTGGAAAATGAAGTTTTTCATGCTATGAATACAGCTCATGCTGTTGATGGTATGTACATTTCCATTCAAGATAAAGCTATTATTGATGCTCCGATTCAATTGATTCATCTAATTACGGGTAAAAACACCGTTTCAAATCTTCGCAATTTCATACAGATTGGAAAATTTGCAAAAGCTGAAATAATGCAATCCTATTTTGCACTGGATGCTGAATCATCTTTTACGAATGTTGTTTCTGAAGTAATTGTGGCTGAAAATGCACATTTAACGATCAATAAATTGCAATACGAAGAAGAAGGAAATTATCACATTTCTACGGAGCAGGTTGATCAAGCAAAAGACTCAATATTCACAATTAATACAATGACTTTAAATGGAACCTTGGTTCGCAATAATTTAAACATTGAGGTGAATGGTGTGAATTGCATTACAAATTTGCATGGTGCCTACGTTTTAAAAAGTAATCAGCATGTGGATAACCACACAATAGTTGATCATAAACAACCGCATTGTGAATCAAATGAATTGTACAAAGGTGTGATGGATGAAAAATCAACTGGCGTTTTCAATGGAAAAGTATTTGTTCGCAAGGATGCTCAAAAAATAAATGCATTTCAATCAAACGGAAATGTCTTGTTGAGCGATGATGCAACCGTTAATTCAAAACCTGAATTAGAAATTTACGCGGATGATGTAAAATGTTCGCATGGCTCTACAACAGGTCAGTTGGATGAAGAAGCTGTATTTTACCTGCGTGCACGAGGAATTTCTGAAAAGTCAGCACGCCACTTAATGGTTTCCGCATTTATCGAAGATGTGGTGAATAAAATTGAAAATGAAGCGTTTCTGAATTATACACATTCGTTGCTAAAAGAACGATTTGGTTGGGATTTTTAACCAAACTCATTGATACAAAAAAGGCGTCTATTTGATTAGACGCCTTTTTTTATTCATTGAAAAAATCAATATCATCATCTTCATCCATACTATCAAAATCTTTTATAATCATGGCAATTTCACTCATGATTTGCGATTTTTGTGGATCTTTTGGATCAGTATCTTCTAAATATTCTCTTAAATGTAATTTTGCTTCTAAGACATGACGTTCTTCAATAGGTCCAGCCATGTTTTCAATAATTGTCAAACAATCCAATGCTTCCATAAAATCACCATCAACAGCGATTTCAACAAAATCTGGCAAGAAATAAGTATAGTCCAATTTACTATTCCAAATTGTAGTAAGTAATTGTTGGCGGATTGGCAAATAATCAGAGTCATTTACTAAACGCATCATTTCATCGACTGCAGAGCTATCCTTTAAACTACAAAGAAACTCAACGATTTCCTCTCTAATTTTTGGAGACAAATCGGTCATCAATAAAGCCGCCATTGGCTCTAAAATAGAGCTATCGCCATTTGCTTGTAAGGCTTTGATTGATGCACTTGCTTTCACTTCATTTCCTGACATTAGTTCAGCAAGTAAATTTTTGATCTTTAATTTTTGTTGTTTATTTGACGCCTCAGCCATTGTATTTCTTTTCTGCAAAGGTAATTAAATTCACTCCTTAAAAGTGCAAAACAAGAATGTTGAATATCTTTGTAGTATGAAGTTGTTTTCAAAAGCTATTTTTTCGTTGTTATTCATTGTACTTTTTAACGCTTGTACAATTGAAAAGGCACATCCATCAAAAAAGCAACATTTAAGAATTGCATCGGATTGTCTGACGAGGAAGGATGAAAAATTATTAAGAAACTTTGAAAAAAAATACAAAATTGATATTCACATCGTTCCTATCTCAGTAGATTCTATTCAACAACTTTTAAAAAAAGAAGGCTTAGCAACTAATATTGATTGCATTTTGGTCGGTTCAGTCTATGATATGGCTTCAATTTCAGAAGCAAAAATGTTGCATCAAAATTCGATGAAGGATGTCACAAAGCAATTATCTCCTAAATACATATCCGATAAAAAAGATTTTATTGGGATCGGCTTTGATCCTTATGTTTTTTTGACGAAAAATGATACGTTGGTGAAATGGAAAAATTATGCAGATCTTGTTGCCAACTATCAGTTTACAAGTGATTTAATTACCAAAACGGACTTGTATCCTTACTATTCAACCGTTTACGCTAAAATTCAAAAGAGTGGACAAAAACAAGTTAAAAAATGGATGAGCCAATTTTTGAAAAACAAACAGACTTCTTTAAATGACTCACTTCAAATGAACGGCACAAGTGCATTTTTTACACTTTATTCACACTATGAAAAAAACAAATCAACTTTTAAGCATTTAAAAAAGTTCAATTTGATATTTCCGAATCAACGAAAAGCTGGTGTTTACTACAACATGGTTTGCTTTGGTGTCGTTAAACAGGCGAGAAATTATACAAATGCCCAGTTATTCTTAAATTACTTATTGATAGACAATGTAAACAAACGGATAGCACATCGACTCAGCTTTTATCCGATAATCACTGGAAGACAAAGCGCATTTTCCTATCAAAACAAACGGTTCAAGAAATCCTCTGTCTCTCCGATCCATCAATCAACGTTCTATGGAAAAATCAAATTGATTATAAATAATATTTAACTTATTTATTTCCATATCATTAATCTTTTTCTTTTCTTTGCGCAACCGATTGAGACCACAATGACGAGAAAAGAAAAATTTGTTCATCAATTAAACAACTTTGAGAGAGTAGAAATATCTTCTTTTCACCGAAAAAGAAAACTTCTATTACTAGTAATACTCTCAAGTTTAGTTCTTAGCCATACTATTTTAGCTCTAAATTTATTTCCATCAATTATTCCGTTATTATCGATATTCGTTTCCTTTGTCACATTAACGAAAATAGTAATCACCGTTGACAAATCTATTTCAAGTGCTGCAATAAAAGGAGATTCCTTGATTTTAAAAAATGCTCAAAATGTAAACTGCGTAACGTCAGTAAAAAGCATTCGAAAAATGAAAGCCAAGCGCATTGGAAAAACCACCGTGACCTCTATTCAGTTTAACTTAGATGGTTCTAAAAGAAAAGCAATATTACTTTCGGATAATTCGGAATTTATTGAGCCCTATGAAGCGATTCGTTCAGCTCAACGTTTGTTTAAAAAATAAAAGGCAAATCTATAAGCCGGGTTCTGTTCTCACATTGCTGTGATTGTCTATCATTTATCTAGTCCCAACTTCACAATTGGGATCAATCGACCTACCCTCCGAGATCAGGCGAGCAACCCTCAAGCCTCGGTATACATGGTCTTTCAGTCCGTAAGGTTTACCTTGCAACCAACATCACTGCTAGCACGGTGAGCTCTTACCTCACCTTTTCACCTTTTCCCAAACGAAGCAAGCTTGTTTAGGTAGTTTTCCTTTCTGCGGCACTTTCTGTTATCAACCGAAGCTGATACCTTCCCGTTAGGAAGTACGGCGCTCTACACTGCCCGGACTTTCCTCTCTCCATCTTACGATAGACAGCGATAGACCGATTTGCCTTTGCACAAAGATACGTTATTTAACGCTTGATAAACGATTTAATTCCAAGTCCTGAATCAGAACTTACAATCACCTGGTATGTTCCTGATGCTAATTCTGACAATTGAATCGTTGCTTTAGTTCCATTGGCTTCAATTTGCAATACTCGTTCACCTGAGGCATTAATTACCTCAATACCTTTCATTGGTTGAAGTGTAGCAATGAACAATTCATTTTGTGCAGGATTTGGATAGATATCCATAGCGATTTCAAGTTCATTTATTGCGGCATCTAGGTGACGATCAATATCACGGTATTCAATTGCCGTTACCGTTTCATTTCCTAATAGTTCATTGGTCGTGATTCTAAGAATTGGTTCTTTTTGACCGTTCGTCCACCATTCGTATTCATGGCTTGCTGGAATTGGAATTGGAATCCATGTAGCACCAATAAAAGGGAAGGTGTAATACAATGAATCACTTTCAGTAATATCATGTTTTATTCGCAATGCATTGAATGTTCCAAAAGGCGTTGTGATAGAACCATAACCATCAACTTCAGTTGTTCTAGTGCGGTGTTGATTCCATTTTGCGTCCAAAATTGGGTTGAAATCAACCAAGGTATATCCTCTTGAAAAATGAGTGTTTCCAAATGCTAAAGGAAAATCATAACGCGTCTCAATCGTATCTGATTGGAAAGGAACATCATTACCAGAAACAACCATTGAATAGCCTACACTTGTCAATGAATCTGCAGAGCGTCTTGTGAAAGCAAACAAATTATCTATTGAAACGGGTAAAAAAGATGTCAATTGAGCTATTGGTAGCGCTGTTGATTCAATGTAATAACTAGCTTGATATTTAGAAGGTGCGAAAGGTCCAAAAAGAAATTGAACAAAAGTTGGTGCTCCACTCATTGATCGAAAGTCTTTCACTACTTGGTTATTTACTGTCAAACCAGAAAAATCCCATGTATAAGCAGCTCCAGTTGATGCAAAATCAATCGTTGGATCAGTAGCTTGACTCATCCTTACTGTATCACCACCAGTTGCAAAGTCGTCTTTGGTTAATGTTATTTGGGAAGAAGCGTATGTAAATATTGAAATAGAAACGACTAGTAGTAATGTTTTCATTTTATTTTTTTCTCAAAGTTAGTATTAATGCTAAAACATCATTTAAATTCAACGGCAAAAGTTATTGTTGCTTGTAAAGGCAACACTTCATTCGTTGTGACATTTTTCACGAAGCAATCAATATTCCCCACTATCTTGTATATTGGTTTCCCTTGAGAACTTGTTGAATAATAGTCAACAGCTAAGACTTCAAATTCTGAAAGCTGATTATTTGCAGAAAGGGTTGTGTAGGTATTTCCATCTTTTTTAATTGTCAACTTCGAATTATAATCCCATTCTATAGTTGAACTATTTGATTCGAAAGAAGCAAAATCATCAATGAATTTGCCATTCAAACTTCCATCAACCCAAATAGTGCGGGTGCGCTTAGTTCCGTTCACAAAATTAATCTCAGCTTTAACACTGTATCCATACTCAGAAACGATTGTATCTAACTTATTATTTGTTGAAACTAAATTCCCGTTCATATACCATTTTACATTGCTAATATCTTGTGTATACTCATCTACCCAAACTTGCAAATGTCCGTTTTGACCTAGAAAATGTCTTAATTGACAAGCTACATTTCTATGATAACCAATAATCATGTCATTAGAAATTGTTGCCGAGGTACCATCGTAAAAATGAACATCCGCTCCTACGTTGTATTTCCCTGGCTCAATGAAAGTCACCGTATTTTGTGATGCGTATTGCCCATCAATGGTCCAATTAATCGAGCTAATCAACGAGCTATTTGGTAATTGATCTTTGGATATTGATAAGAGCGGTGTTTGTGGAAGCTTAGCAAATAGAATTCCCTGATTTAATGCATCCATGATAGAAGTTTGATCCATATCTATGTTTCCATTAAAGAACCCAAGCTCAAACTCTAATTCATCATTTGCAATTTTTCCTGTATATAGATCAACATGATGGAATTGATCAATGAATGTACTCATTAAAGAACCATCGTCTCCAGCAGTTGCGCTAAAAGCTTCTGAACCTAACATTCCTTCTATTTTGAATACGGGTTTTTCATCTGGCTTTGGATCCTCAATGATATCTTTATCACAACTTGAAAGCATTAGAAACAGAATTAACCCAAACAAGTATTTTAGCTGAATTTTCATATTAAAATTTTAATGAACGTTTGATGAACATTTGTCCACTTACTGGTAATTTCGTCGGTGCACCTATGAAGCGATCTGAATTCAAAGGCTGTATCAATTGTGCTTGTAGAGCTAAACCTAGTTGTAACTTGTCCGTTAGAGCCAAGCTATATGATAAACTTGGAATCACATTAAAGCGATTGAATAAGTCAACATTGGTAAAACCGGTAGCATTCGCAGTTCTGATTCCATCTACTGTTTTCTCGTGAGATGCATGAGCAAACACATTCATTTCCCCTACGAGTCCAAAGCCAATTGAATGACGACCAAATGATTTAGAAATTTCGACAGGGATGATTAGAGAATAGATAGAATTAAACTGATATGAATTCTCCAAAATTGAAGACCCAAATCCATACAATTTTGTACGTTCCTTGATGCGTAAATCATCCAGTTTAGTTGCTTCAATACCTAAACCTGCAGAAAACTGGAAATTTCTCATCGGAATTCTGTAACCCAATTCGAACGAAATCCTAGAATTCATCGAACTTGATTCAAGCTTATTTGACGTCCAAGCTTGCTCCACCCCTGCGTTCATTCCTATGTAAAAACTATTTTTTATTTTCTTGAGTGGATATAGATTATTAGCGAGTTGTTGATTCTCAAAACCAAAAGGTTCTAATTCTAAAAGCAACAAGCTCGCATCCAATGATGCATAGTTTTCAGTGAGCGATAACGTTTCGATTTCACTATCTAGATTCTCTGTTTTTAAAACTTCACGGTGTAACACATCTTGTAAACGAATTGAAGATGGAAGTTTTGTTTCTACAACCTCTTTCTTAGGTGTACTATTTTTACCTATTTGTTGATTTTTAGTTGATTGACCTATTCTATCAATAGAATTAACCGAAGATGTGGTTGTAAAACCAGTTGAACGAGTGCGCTGCGATTTAAGAACAGTAGTTTGTGCAACAAGAATATCTTTTTCCACTTTTGGAGTCTCAACTGTTGCTATTTTTCCGTCATTTTTCGCCGACCAATTCCCTAGAAACACCAAGGAAATAAAGCCAACAATAAAAACATTGGCAGTCCACCAATACCACCCAATTTTACGCCCTTTTTTAATCGGAAGTTGTTTTTCAATATCCTGGAAATAACTTGCCTGATATTCAAAAACTGGATGCTCTGCAGCTTCCCTAAAAACTTTATCTATTTCATCATCTGTCCAACTCATATCACCATTCTTTGATGTTGATTCTCAATCATTTCTAATTTTTCTCTCAATAATTTGCGTGCCGTTGATAAATGCCATTTCGAAGTGCCTTCAGAAATACCCAATAAATCACCAATTTCTTTATGGTTATATCCATCAATAACATACAAACTGAAAACTCTACCACTAACCTCTGGTAGTTCTTTCACTAAATTCATCAGATTCTCATATCCCAAATCACTTTCCGCAGTGTTCGTTGTATCAACAGAATGCACATCTAATTCACGCTCAGTTTCTTTTGCGGAAATGTGATCCTCGTAGTTTTTCTTTTTGCGGTATTCATCAATTAGTGTGTTCACCATCACGCGTTTCGACCATGCTGCGAAATTTACTTCGACATCAACCGAATCTAAACCTTTGAGAATTTTCATAAAACCAATGTTCAAGGAAGACCTTGCGTCCTCTTCATTTTTATGGTATCTGAAACAAACGGGCATTAACTTACTAAAGCAGTGTTTATACAAAAACTCAATGGCTTTGCGGTCATCACGTTTACAGGCGTTCAATATGTCTGGAGTGATGTCCATTGATTTTTCTAATCGCTTTATTTTGAAGTTACTATGCAATATACCGTTTCTTTTTCAAAATCTTACAAAAAACTCCGTATTTTTCAGTTCAGAATATTACGAGAGTGAACTCATTGATAGTAACGATTGAAAACTTATTTCGGTTGGCAAAATAGGAAAGAAAATGAAAATTCATCTACTAAGACACGCAAAAACAGAACAACTTTCGAAAAGTGGGAAGGACTTTGATCGAAATTTAATGGAACGAGGCATTCTTCAAAGTAAAGAAATGGCAACATTTCTGACAAACAATAAGCTACAAGGAATGGAAATATGGTGCTCAACCGCCAAACGCACAAGACAGACATTCAGTTATTTAACAGATGCTTTACAGCCCGCCAAACTATCCTTCATAGATGATTTATATTTATGTGAACAGGAGGAGTTTTTATCGAAATTATGGAATTTGAATCAATCGAATGATTTATTCATAATCGGACATAATGACGGTTTATCAGATTTAGCAACTTATTTCGCTGATGAACTGATTCATTTGAGCACCTGTGAATACATATGTTTTTCTTTCAACGCTGATTCTTGGATGGAAATATCACAAGGAACGGGTACTATTGAGCAGCGTTTTCGTCCTTCTGTTTAGAAGCTTCATTTTCAGGAGCTACATAATGATAAACAATCACATATCCTTTTTCTTGTCGCTCACGTTCCGCTTCTGCCTCTTGCGCTAAGCGCACATTTTCATGGTAAATTGCTTCTAAATCTGGCGGTTCTATTCCCATTTCTTTTTCAATTTCATATTGATATTTTGGTCGTTGAGGCCCATGAGATCGATATACTATCGCCAATGCAATCCCTACAACTAAGCCCATTAAGTGACCTTCCCAAGAAACTTTTTGTTGCATTGGAAAAACACCCCAAATCATACTGCCATAAAGAAAGACGACGAACAACGAAATTGCTTGTAATGGGAGAAATTTTCTTAATACACCAGATGTAAAAAGAAACCCCGCCAACATGTAAATTAATCCACTAATTCCAATGTGATACGAACCATGATTATCTGCATAAATCCACAATAACAAGCCAGTGGTAAGCCACCCTACAAGGAACACTTTTAAAGCAATTTCTCGGTAAAAATAAATCAGAGCGGCTAGCAGAAAAAAGGTTGGTGCAGAATTATTGACTATATGTTGAATTTCCCTTTCTGAATGTATAAACGGCATAAACAGAATTCCTTTCAGCCCTTCTATGCTTCTGGGCAAAACGCCCCATTTATAAAAATCAAAATTGAATAAATGATCTGCCCAATAAACAACCCATAAAACGATCAGAAGCATAGTCGGATAGAAAAACGCTTCGAAACTTGATCCAAATGGGTGATTTTGTTGTTTCATGGTTGAGCGTTCGTCAAAAGCCGTGCCTTTGAAAAAACGCTGACATCTTGTCCTAAATCACTTTGATTTTAATAATGTTAATGTTCTATCTGGAGTATCCGTTGTGGTTAAAACCAGTTTATTTTCGTTAAAAACCTGAATTCGATACGATTCAACATCGGAATCCAAGATGAAATAGATAGAATCTTGCTGCGCTGAAAATTTAAAACTCCCTTCAGATTGCATCATCTCGCCCTCCTCTGACAACGATTCGATCATCAAATCATTGTTTCTTCCAAAGTGGTAAAATGACTTACCTTCTATCATTTCCAATTGCGCTTCCATACCTCGTTCCAGACGTGCTCGTGTTTCGGACGACAACGTTGAATAATACGCGGAAAAATCAATGTCTAACAACTTCCAATCTCCTTGAATAACCGCTGTGTTTCCTTTAGATGAATATATCTGTGTACCTTTTTCTCGCATTGCCATAGGTGCCACTTTCTTTTGTTGTGGAGAACAAGCAATGAGATAGACGATTAGCATTAAAAAACTGAAGTATCCACAAATTTTCATAATAACAAAGATAGAGTTCCCTTTAGATAATTCATTAATTTTGTAACATGGATGAAATAATCAATCGTGTTCAAGAAAGTGGATTAATACCAATGGATTTAGCCGATTTCAAACCAAAAACTGAAATCGTTGAAATTGATGTTGCCAATCAACTTTGGGAAGGATTAATTCTTAGAGAAAAGGATTTTCGTGCTTGGATCAAAGAAAATGATTGGAAGAGCTATGAAGGAAAAGCTGTTTTCATTCATTGTTCAGCCGATGCTATTGTACCAACTTGGGCCTTCATGTTGGTTGCCTCTAAATTAGTTGGAATTACACCATCATTTATCGTTGGATCGAAAATCGATTTAGAAAAAGAACTGATAAAATCAGAAATTGCAAAAATCAAGCTGGATGAGTTTCATGATGGTAAAATCATTATAAAAGGTTGTTCTGATATAGCGGCTCCTGAATTTGCGATGTCAGAACTATTAAAACACTTACAGCCTGTTGCTAAAAGCATCATGTATGGTGAACCTTGCTCAACCGTTCCTATTTTCAAAAAAGCAAAAGTTTAATCAATCACTTTGAATTCGAGCTTTTTATCAAGCAATAGTTGAACAACTTCAGGCAAGAGCGTTTTCAGGCGTTCCAAGGATTTATGATTGTCATGAAACACTAAAATGTCACCTGCTTTGATATCTTTTTTAGCTGATTGTATGATTGTCTCAAACGAAACATCTTTGTCATAATCATAGGACAACCAAGACCACATAATTAATTCAAAATCCTTTTTCAAGGCATAGGTTTGATTCAATTTTATGCGTCCATAAGGTGGGCGAAATAAACGGCTATTAATTACTTTTTGTGCAGAATAAACAGATTTTAGATAAGCTTCTTTGCCATATTCAGTTCCTTTTTTATGATCCATTGAATGATTACCAATCGCATGACCTTCATCGTTGATTCGTTTTACGATAGCAGGATAGCGCAGCACATTCTCACCAACACAAAAAAAGGTTGCTTTCAAGTTATGCTTAGCTAAAAAATCCAAAATCCAAGGTGTTATTTCAGGATCTGGTCCATCGTCAAATGTCAAGAAAACCGCATTTGTTGAACGCGAAAAACCCCACGTTTTATTCGGAAATATAATTCTGAAAAAACGTGGGGTTTTAAAAAGTTTCATGCGAACTTAGCTTACTCCGTTACTGAATCAGCAATTGGCGCAAGTTGTTGCAATTGTTCAATTGACATAGGCTGTCCTGCTGCCGGTTTCGGAGCTGGAGCACCTTTCAAATATCCGTAATAAATACCCATTGCTTTCAAATAATCTTGCAGTTCGAATAAGCGACCTGCATACAGGCCTGGAGAAGCACTTCTGCGTGTACTTTCTCCAGCGTTATTTGCTAATTCTTCTAACGAATTGAAAATACTTGGGAAGGTTACTGTGTACAATTCCTTAATTTTTGCTTTTGTACGTTTTGCCAATGCACCTTTTGGATTTCCAGTTAATGGATCATTTGAGGCTTGGTACATAACAAAATAAGCATCCATTGCTGCATACAAATCGCCAGTATTGTCATTAGAGAACACCAATGCTGGATGACTCAATTCGTAATACTTAATAATCGACTCTAATTGATCAGCAACAGTTTGCCCTAAAGCTTCAGCTGATTTTTTATCACCTGCTCTGTACAACAAATCAACATAATCATGCAGAATACCATCGTTGTATGAAGGAATTTGAACACCATCTAACATGTAATCTTTTCTACCGTCCATTTGAGGCTCACCATAATCAATAACAACATCAGCTGGCATTACTTGCAATGAACGATTAATCAAGTCTTTTGCTTTTTTCTTGTAGTTCGCAATGCGCTCATCTACTCCTTTTAATGAAGCCTCTAATTGATTAGCTTGCGCTCCTTGACCGTTTTGACGTAACAATTGAATATTTGTCAATTTTTGTTTACGTACTTGATCTTCGTTATCAGCTCGCATCAAATAATCATCTGCCAATGAAGCATAGTGCAATCTGTATTGCGAAGTGTGACGTCGTGTATAATAATCTGTCAACACATCTGGATTGTTCATTGCTCCATAAACATAGTTTTTCATTAAGTTGTCATACATTTCATCTGCATAACGGTTGTTCATTTCGTTCAATGGACTTAATTCGAAAGCCATACCATTTTGTTTCACATAACCTCTTTTGTACAAGGCTATAGAAACGTCTGAACCACCTGGACTTGAGAAATAAATACCACGTTTCCAGTCGTTATTAGCAAGAACATCTAACATCATCACTTGCTCACGGATAATTCCGCGTTTATCAAACTCAAAACGAATTTCATCCAAACATTGTGATTTTTGTTCTTTTGTAATCACTCCTGATTTAACGGCATTTTCTTTGTTCACTTTCAAAATAAATCCTTGAGATGGGAACATACGCACTTCACGTTGATTGTACATCATCAAGTTTTTATCATCACGTACAAAGGCCATTGCTTCTTTCAAATCAGTTGAGTTCCAAGGTTTCTCAAACTCCATGATTAATTGTTGGAAAGCCTGTGCTTTAGATTCATCCATCTTAATCAATCCACCTTGAAGTGCAGAAATAATTTCAAACGAGGCACGGTATTTATTGTAGATGCTTTCATTGATATTTTTACCTGTATTTGTTGTCAAATCAACTTTCAACTCTTCAATACGCGCTGTAACATTAGCTTGTTCCGAAGTAATTGAAGAAACAACAGCTGCTGCTTGTAAGTTAAACGTCTCAACGGCTTGGGCTGCTTGAGCACGGTTGTTTTTAGTGCGCAATTGAATCACATTGTTTAGAATTTCTTCACTTACATTCATGTAGAATAATTCAAACAAACTTGAGAACAATACTTGATCTGTTTTACCAGCTCCCATTAAAATTTGATCCTCACGGAACTTAATTGGTAATGGATCTGATTCGTATGCACGCATTTTCATTTGCTCAGTGTACCAATCCGTTTGCAACAATGAAAGGTTACAAACACGCACATCAGTTCGTTTCCCTTCAACTTCTTGCATGTACCACAATGGGAAAGTATCGTTATCACCGTTGGTGAATAGAATTCCATTTTCAGCACATGAATTCAAGTAATTCAATGCTAAATCATCTGCAGATGTTTTCAAACTTCTATCGTGATCATCCCAACCTTGCATACCCATAATCACAGGAACAGACAATCCTAAAAGGGTTGCAATAACTGCTCCTTGTGAATCACTGGAAAGAACTTTCTTCAAGCCCATCATCAAAGCGATGGCACCTCCACCAATTCCAACCATGATTAACCACATAATTGAATTTGGAGCAGAAACTTCAGAAGTTGTATCAAACATTGCAAACAATACCAAACCTGCCCCACTAACAATTCCAACTTTCACCAAGTCTTTTTTATTGAAGTTGACAAAGGCATCGTACAATGCATAAACTCCTATTCCAATCCACAATGCAAAGAAATAGAAGGAACCTGCATAAGCATAATCACGCTCACGAGGCTCAAATGGTTTTTGATTCAAATAAACAACAATTGCCAATCCAGTAAATAAAAACGCTAATAAAACCACAAAGGCATCCTTCGGCGCTCTATAAAAATGGAAGAACAATCCTATCAATCCAAAAATCAATGGTAGCAAGAAAAAGGTATTGTGAGATGGGTTCTCACTTGTAAAATATGGAGCAGCCTCTTCTTGATTACCAAGACGAATGTTATCAATTGCACTGAAACCAGAAATCCAGTTTCCGCGCATTTTATCGCCATGGCCTTGAATATCATTTTGACGACCAGCAAAGTTCCACATGAAATAACGGAAATACATCCAATTCACTTGATATCTAAAGAAATATGTCATGTTTTCTCCAAACGTTGGAAGTCGATTTCCGTCTTTACCAATATCAGTACCTGCATCATCATTTGCATCATAACCAGACCAATTTTTGTAGCCGTTGATTCGCTGCTCGTCCTGATCCCAATACATTCGTGGGAAGAACACCGCTTGCGAATAGGCAGGAATCGCATTGATTCGATCTTCAGCATTCGATTCAAAGTATTTTTCTTCTACCGAACCACCATTTTTCGAAGCATACTCATTGGCCGCTTTTTCTGATTTATATGCTTTAATGACAACATCTCCTTTTGTCACTACAAAACGACGTAGATAAAATGGTGAACGTGAACTCCAACCAGATACATCTGCACTAGCAATCCAGTTTCCACCTTCATCAAATCGACCACCTAATTCTTTTGAATTCCATTGTGGCCCAAAGAAAATTGGCGCAGAACCATATTGTTCACGTTTCAAATAAGATGTTAGCGTTACCAAGTTTTCTGGGTCATTCTCATCCAATGGTGTGTTTGCATTTGAACGAATCACAATCACTGCAAAAGAACCGTATCCAATCAATAAGACAATCAATCCCATTGTTGCATTGTACAAAATAGCATTTCCTTTTTTTCTTGCCAGACGAATCAGCCAAACACAAAGAAGAATCAAAGTTGCAAAAAAGAAAATTGTACCAGCATAGAATGGTAATCCAAGGGTATTAACGAAAGCGACTTCGAATGAACTTGCCAAGGAAATAGATCCCGGAATTACTCCTTCTTGAATAAATCCTAGAATCACAATGGATAAAACTCCTGTCAATAAAATTCCTTTAACATCAGCAACTTGCTTGTAGCGGAAATAAATTACAAAACTAATTGCTGGAACAACAAGAATCCCTAAAAGGTGAACCCCAATTGCTAATCCAAGCAAGAACATAATCAATAATAACCATCTGTTCGGAGCGTATTCATTGGAAAGAGTTCCATTTTGAACATGGCGCATTTCATCATCCCAACGCAAAATAGCCCAGAAAATAACTGCCGTAAACAAGGAAGACATCGCATAAACCTCACCCTCTACAGCTGAAAACCAAAACGACTCTGAGAATGTGTAGGCTAACGCTCCAACAAATGAAGCACCGAAAATAGCGATTGAATCTCCAGTTGAAAGTACTTCTTTACCTTTATGCGCAATCTTTTTCAGTAGTAAAGTCATCGACCAAAACATGAACATCACTGTCAATGAACTTGAAACAGCAGAAAGACGGTTGATCCAAACTGCTACATCCTCAGGATTTGCAAAGAACGAGAACAATCTCCCCAAAACCATGAACAAAGGTGCGCCGGGAGGGTGACCAACTTCTAATTTGTAGGCTGCTGTGATGTACTCACCACAATCCCACAAACTAACTGTGTCTTCAATTGTGATAAAAAATACTACTGTAGCGATTAAAAATACTAACCACCCTAAGTAAACATTTAGTTTTTTGTAATTCATGTGTTTTCTTTTAGTCTAACTATAGGCCTTCTGGGGCAAATCAATCCCAAAAATAAATTGACCGACGCGAATTTAAAAATATATCACTAGGATTCAGCCTTTAAAAAGTGAAAAAATGCCAAAAATGTTCAATTCCACTTTTCAACCAAAAAATTAATTTATTTTTTTTTGATTATTTTTTTTGAAAATTAATATTTGTTACTAGCTTTGCACTCCCAACAAAGAAGAACAGTTGTGAAACTGTCCTATGGTGTAACTGGCAACACGTCGGTTTTTGGTACCGAAGAGTCTAGGTTCGAGCCCTAGTGGGACAACGAAAAAGCTCTCCGCAAATGTGGAGAGTTTTTTTTATTCAACGCATTTTTCTCAGCGAATAAAATCGATTAAATCCAGAAAAAATATACTGTTGAGGTAATATTGTTGACTGTGTATTTTCCCCAAAGAAGTTCCATTTATAAAAACAAAGGTTGAACCCGCAAAATGCTCTTTTGTATAGTGTTCGAATTTATCTAGCGTGTGTTTGTAATTACAACCTAAGGTAGTCGCACCATAGGACAAAGCTCCAGGACCAAACCATTCCAAATGGTTATCTTTCTTTTTTAAGGCAAAATCCTTCTCATTGTACAACATACAAATGCGCAAATTGTCTTCGTTGGGAATTACATAATTTCGCTGTTTGTAATTCACCCAACTTTCGATACCCGTTGTTGCTGGTGCAATTAAACAAACGTTTACGCGCGCTTGAGATAAACATGGAATTCCGTTTCCATTCTTGTCATACAAACAAGATTGCATAACCTTGGCAGCCAAACTATGACCGAGAATATTAAGCTGCTTGTAATCGAGTGAATTCAATAGTTTTTTCAAGCTTACACCGATTGTATCAGCACGATTATAGGCTTGCTCAAATTCCTCAAACATGACTCGATTCTTTTTCCCGTCCAATGAATAACAACAATCGTAGGAAGCGTCCCAATAAATTTTTAAAGTTGGATGGTGAAAGCCAAGTCCTTCATCTAATTTTCGCTCCAAATTGGTAAATGACTCAACGGATGTGAGATCATCGTGTTCATTTTGGACAAAAGACTTTCTGTAACCATGCACTAACACATTCAAGGTACTTGATGACGTTTTCATTCCTTGAATTTTTCGAATTGTCTGCTTTAATAAAGTGTCTTCCAATTGTTGGATATTCTCCGTACTAACTGTTTCAACAGGACAATTGACTTGTTTGGCTATTCCCTTAAATTCAGCTGGATGATCCTTGTACCAAGTATGAATCTTTGCCTTACTCTGCATCAGCGATTCATTTGAAATGAAAAAATCCGGATAAATTGAGCCCTCTTGATCTAAAAAAACTGCATCAACATTCATTTGCGATGTACGTTCACCGTATAACACATTGTCCTGAGCAAAGGTTATTTTTGCAACTACAAGCAAAATTACTGTACAAAAAAAAGGATTTAATTTAATCATCTTCATTCGTCGGTTTTGTTGGATTCATTTGGAAATTATACGCCACAATGTCTCCAATCGTTTTCACTAAAACAAAAACACTTGCAAACGCAATAATTCCTGAATGATTGCCCAATTTTTCACTAAAAAACTGACAAGCAAACACCCCGAGCACAATCACAATGTGAATAACTACAATTCTACTTTCCAAAAAAGGATGGAAATCCATTGGCCCCGTTATTTTACGCTGATTTTTGTAGAAGTACATATATACTAATTCAATAACTTTTATAATGAAGAAAAGCAATATGGTAATACGAAAACCGGGTTGCAACAGGACTAAATACATCATGAAATTTACTCCTTCTTGTTTCCCTGAAATCTGCACACCAACAAAAACAACAATGAAAAGTAAGTAAAACAAAAGGATGAACGTACGAGCGAAAAGAAAACGAATAGCTTTGCCTACAAACGGTCCTTGCTCATTACTTTTTTGTGCGAACATTATGCGAATTGCTGTTAAAAAACTCAATCCCAAGGTTTCCAACCAGAAAGCATAAAGCAAGGCAAAAACACTCCAATCATAATAAATAACACCCAAAAGCGGAACACAATTCATGACAATTTGTAAGAGTCGGCTGTTCCCCATTGGAATAACAGGTATGTTTTCCATGGTGCAATTCTACAAAATAGTAAACAATGATGCATGTTTTTAAGCTAAAATGTTTCAAGACTTTAGTACCTTTGTCGCAAATTTGAAACATGAGCGAAAACAAAACGAACATCAGCGAATTAGGAGAATTTGGACTAATTGACCATTTAACTTCAAAATTTGAATTGAAAAACCGCAATTCATTGCTTGGTGTCGGAGATGATGCTGCAGTCATTGATATTTCTGAAGAAGAAGCCATGTTAGTTTCTACAGATTTGTTGGTTGAAGGCATTCATTTTAACTTAATGTACATGCCATTGAAACATTTGGGTTACAAAGCAGTTGCAGTGAATGTTTCTGATATTTGTGCGATGAATGGGACTGCAGAACAAATCACTGTTTCATTGGCTGTTTCAAGTCGTTTTCCGCTAGAGGCATTGGAAGAATTGTACGAAGGAATTCATGCCGCAAGCGCATTTTACAATGTTGATCTTGTCGGTGGCGACACAACTTCTTCTGTTTCAGGTTTGGCAATCAATATCACTGTAATTGGTCGCGCAAAGAAAAATGAAATAACCTATCGTTCAGGGGCCAACGAATTTGATTTATTGGTTGTAACAGGAGATTTAGGAGCTGCTTACATGGGCTTGCAAGTATTGGAACGCGAAAAAGAAGTCTTCAAAGCGAATCCGAACATTCAACCAGATTTAGATGGTCACGATTATATAATTGAACGCCAATTAAAACCTGAAGCGCGAAAAGACGTGATTGGTTTCTTGAAAGAATTGGATGTTGTTCCAACCGCGATGATTGATATTTCTGATGGTTTAGCTTCTGAAATTTTACACATCTGCAAGGCGAGTAAAGTTGGCTGTTATGTTTATGATGAAAAAATTCCAATTGACGCAAAAACATCCATGACGGCAATTGATTTCAATCTAGATCCTGGAACGTGTGCACTGAACGGAGGTGAAGACTACGAACTGCTTTTCACTGTGAAGCAAGCTGATTTTGATAAAATCAAAGGAAATCCTCACATGACGGTAATTGGACACATTACGAATGAGCAAGACGGCGTTTATTTCATCGATAAAAATGGTTCTGCAATCACCTTACGAGCTCAAGGTTGGAATCATTTTGATTAATTCGCATGCTTTAAGCGGTTCAATTCTTTTCGTTTAACTAATTCCACGAACACTTGTTTTTTGAATTTGGATTCAGACCAGGTTCTAAAATCAAAATATTCAAGAGCTACACCTTCGAAAGTATCATCTTTGATGGACGATAATTCGGCATGTAGTTCTTCCCAAAGTATTTCAGCATCCAATTCATTGGTACATTTAATGCGTTTTGAAACAAATTGAAGGAAAGCTTTTTCAAAAGAATACAAGCGATTGCGCGATTTCAAGAAACGCTGTGTATTTTTCAAGGCATACGGCAACAATTGTTCATGTTTCATATCCAAATGAATCAGCAAATCCAATAAATGGGTAAACGAAAGAATATCCTCGCTGACATCAAGATCTGAATCATTCAATATGCGATTCACGTGTTTCAGTGCTAGAGAGAAATTACCTAACCCTAATTGAACGGTTGCCATTTTGAAAACGATAAAAGCTTTTCGAACGGACGAAATTTTGTCACCAAATTTCAACAAACCATTTTCAATAATTGGAAACAATTGTTCTGCTTTTTTAAAATCGCCATTGTTTGTTAACAGGCTCAACTCGATTGAATAGGTACTTGCGAACAATTTAATTTCCATGTCTTCGTTCATGACTGAACTAAATTTGGATGGGATTGCTTTTAAATCTGCCAACAACCGTTTCGATTCATTGATGAGTCCAAGTTTCTCAGCGACATATATTCCATTGGTCAACAATGAAAAATAGGTATTTAGGTTTTGTTGAATTGCTTGTTCCGTTTTTTCAAAATTTGCAAGGTTCAGTTTAATATGTGAAAAACTGCTATGAAGGTTTCCGATCGAAAAATAATACGCACTATAAATATGGTGGTACAAATAATAATTGTCTAAAACTTCTTCAGAAACAACTAAATTTTGCGGAATTTCTTGAATAATCGCTTCAAATGCATCAGATTCTTCTTGGTTGCGCGCTTTTCCTTTTCTTGATAAATGGACAAACAAATCACTTTTCACTTTCCACAACAGGTTGTAGCAATTCACTTCTTGCCAAATAAGCTCATCATTTTTTGCGATTGTTTCAAAATCTTCATGTGAAAAGGATGAATAGGCATTGTTCTCAACAAGTCGTTTATTCTTGCGCGAAATTTCGGCCAATAAAGTAAAACGTTTATTTTTTTCTGCCAATTTTTCCGCACTCCTCAAAACACGAGCACATTGATCATACAGTGATTTATTGAAAAGAATATCCGCACTGTGCAACATTTTAAACAACTGAGCATCCACCGAGTTTGTGGCGTGGAAAGCGTCCAATGCACTCAATACATGATCATACAAACGTTTTTTGGTAATTGAAAAACGGTGTAAAAATGCTTCATCTTTAAACTCTTGAAAAATCGCGTCCTCATCATAAGCGGTTTGTTTGTCGATAAAGTCAAATAATTTAACGTAGTTATTTTCATCGCCAATTGTGTGACGAGAAGACAACAATTTAAAATAACGCTTTTCTGACTTAGAAAGTGATTTTATCAGCTCAAAAAGTGCTTCTTTAACCTTAGTAGACATGTATAAATAGTTTAATGTAGATTAGTTAAAAACTAAGGTAACAAAAGGGTTTTAATGATTTTAGATTATTATTTGAAGTGTATAAATAATTGAGTAAAGTGCAAATTTCAGAAACAAAAAAAAGTCCCACAATTGCGGGACTTTAAATGCTATTATATCGTAAGTTTAATGTTTCTTACGGATGTTTTCGTCTTTGTCGCTATTTGGATCAGTAATAGTACCATCTGATGTTAAAACTCCTGCATCATCTGGAGCTTCATCAGTAGCTGTAGAAGCAGATGGTGCTGCAGATTTCCAAACTGGTAAAGCCGTAGCTTCTTCCGAATTAGGCTTGATGTTTTGCTTAGAACAAGACACAGTAAACAACCCTGCTCCAACCAACGCTATGTAAATAACTTTTTTCATCTCTGTACCTTTAAGTAAACAAACTTATAACATTAATTCTAATTATCCAAATTTTCTATCTGAAATTTGAGTGTAACGCGCGTTCCATTGATTAAACTGTCATTTTTTGCCACTTGATAGGGTCCAATCAATTCAAAATTGCGATTAGATAGCTTTTTCAGTAACTCAATCCGTTTAGTCGTAATTTCCATACCCTGCGAACGGTGGTCTCCGTCATAATTGGATTTACTTTGAATACTATTATCGATACCCACTCCATTATCTTCGATATCAATCGTTAATAAATCTCCTGTCAATGAAATATGAACCGTTATCAATCCTTTTTTCGATTCATCAGGTAAAATTCCGTGTATAATACTGTTCTCAATAAACGGTTGAAGCATCATCGCTGGAATGATTACTGATTCGGTGTCAATCGGCTCATCACAAACTATTTTGTAATCAAATCGATCTTTGAAGCGCATTGCCTCAAGTGACATGTACAATTCTAAGCGTTCCAATTCTTGGCTCAATGGAACCAAGTTCCCATCGTCAGAAGAATCTAAATTCTTGCGGATCAATTTGGCAAAATTCGTTAAGAACTTATTGGCAGCTAAGCGATCTTGTGTATTAATGAAATACTGAATTGAATTTAAAGAATTAAAGATAAAATGTCGATTCATACTTGCATTCAACGATTTTTGCTCGAGAGCCAACAAACGCGATTTAAACTCTAATTTCTCTTTTTCATTTTTCTCTCTTTCGCGTTTCAATCTGAATTTAAAGATGCGCAAAACGAAGAAGCCAATCAGCAATAAAATCAAACTAATGAACCACCATGTTTTGTAAAACGCTTGTTTAATAGTAAAGGCAAAATGAATTTCCTTTGATATTGAACCTCTCGAATCAATACAACGCGCATGTAGAATGTACGTACCGGCTGCTAAGCCACTAAATGTAATGGTTGTATTCGCATTAACCGGCGACCAGCCTTCATCCTGACCTTCCAAAAAGAATTGAAATTTCATGCCTGGATAATTTGCCAATGAAATTCCATCCATTTCGAAGGTTACGTTGTTTTTCGTGTATGGTAAACGCAAGTTTATTGGCCAACCATTTAGAGAAATTCCATCTGAGTATTTTGTAAAATCAATCGTTTGGTAGTTGATCAGAATATTCTTTAATACCAAATCAGGCGAAGAAAATTGGTCACCATTATTTTCTAAACGAAAACAAACTAAACCAGAGGCTGTCCCAAACCAAAGTTGACCTTTTCGATCAAACAAACTTGAATTAATGTTTGTTTCAAGGTTTACAACACCTTCTGCAATTCCATAATTAATAATCTTTTTATCTTTTTTATCAAGGTTACCAATCACAAACAAACCATTATTGGTTCCAACAAACAATTTCCCATCTTTAAAATTGAGAAAATTAACGATGTTAGAGGATGGTGTGTTTGAAATTGTAAACTGAATGAATTGCGTATCTTTCAAATAAAACAATCCTTCTTCTGTACCAATCCATAAATTTCTTAAATGATCTTTTTCCAAGGAGAAAATTGGCTTACTGAATTTACCAACTCGCTCCAAACGATTTCCTTCGATGCGATACAAGCCACGATCTGAAGCACAGTAAATTACACCATTGACATCACAAAAATCACGAATAGTGGACAATTCATCCATTTTCAACTCACGAATTTTACCTTTATCGTACATTGAAACACCATCACTTCCACCAATGTAGAATCGTGAATTTGAAACACGGTGTAATGCAGTAATCTTATCTCCAGGCAAACCATCTTCTGTATAAAATACCTTGGCAACCTTATAATTCTTTATTGCTACTAGTCCCGAACTTGTACCAAACCAATTAAATCCATCAACATTGAGCATGGCAGTCCAAACGGTGTTGTTATTTTCTAATTCGATTGAAATAACCGTTTTGTCCTTTTTTTGAACCATAACACCTTTGTCATAGGTTCCAATCCAATAATTTCCGGCGTAATCTTGATCAATGGAAAGAATTAAATCTGAACTTAAGCCAGTTGATTCATTGTAATAAACGAATTGTTCACCTGGAAAACGTAATAATCCCTTTCCTTCGCTACCTAACCAAATATCACCGTGCTGGTCTTCAAAAACACAACGAATACTTTCCATCGGAAGACCATTCATGTGGTTTAAATGTAGATTGATTTTTCCATCCTTTATACGATAAACACCATCACTTGTGTTCACCCAAAGGAATCCTTTGCCATCCACGTTACAACCTCTCAATGTTAACAAAGTGTCTATTCCTGAAACTTTTTGAACCGTTTGTTTCGTTAGATTATAACTCAACAATCCCTCACTGAAGGTAGAAATATAAAAGTTGTTTTTATGTTTGGCAATTCCCGAAACATTGTACAAATCAAGTTTTCTTACACGCGTAAAAATGCTTAAATCCTTCGTTTTGATCACTCCTCCTCGCGTTCCAATAAACAATAAACCATTATCAACAAACAAATCGCGAATACGCAAATCATCTTCATTGGTAATCGTCACATTCGTTTTATTCGAAGCACCAATTTTAAGAGTGTTCTTACCTTCTGTTGAAATTGAAACTAGCTTGTTGTTTTTTAACTCAAACAATCCTCCACCATTTGTAGCTATTAAAGTTCTATTCTTAAATTTTAAAATTTCTGAAACAGCCGTAGTTTTATTTTCTTTGCCAAAGCTCCATTTTACAATCTTTCCTTTGACAATTTTTGAGACACCACCTTCATGACCAACCCAAATAGCATTGTCAATTAAACATAAAAATGATATTCGGTTGTTGAGTAAACCGTTTTCAGTTGAAATCGTATGAAAATCTTTTCCATTGAACTTGGCCAAACCTCCAAGTGTTCCAACCCATAAATAACCGTCTTTATCTTGCGTAATTGCGCGCACTTGCGACTGAGGCAAACCTTGTGCTGAATTATATGCCAAAAACGAATAACGCTGAGCACTGAGTCCAAAGCCAAGAAGAATCGTGAATAAGAAAAGCGTGTAACGAATCATTATGCGTCTTTGAGCATTTTAACAAATTCAGCCACACGATTTCTTGCTACCGGAATGCGTAAACCATTCTTCAGAATTGCAAAATGTCCATCTTCATTGATGTATTCAGCCAATAAATCTAAATTGATGATATGCGATTTGTGCACGCGAAAGAACTTTAAGGGATCTAAGATCATCTCATAGGTTTTCAACGTACGTGTATCCAAATAGCGCGTTCCATCTTTGAAATAAATTGTCGTGCAGTTACCACTGGCCTCTAGGTGTGAAATTGTATCATCTTCAACAATTTTCAACCCTTTGGTATGCGAAATGGCAATGCGATTATTCGGTTTATTGCGCAAAAGTGTATCCGATAAATTGCGTAACGAATTAAAGTAGGTATTGAAATTTTGTGGCTCATTGTTGAAGATTTGCTTGGTCTCTTTCAATTTTTCCACCGCTGTTTGAAGCTCTTCAATGTCAATCGGTTTTAACAGGTAATAAACTGCACTTGCATTGAATGCTTTAATGGCGTAGTCTTTAAACGCCGTCACAAAAACAACCAAAAAATCCTTTTCTTCTAATTCATCTAATAACTCAAATCCTTCTGCACCAGATGGCATACGAATATCCAAGAAGACAACATCAGGTTTAGATGATTCAATAATTGCTTTCGCTTGACTTTTACGGGAAGCTTCTCCAATCACTTCGATATCTGGACAATATTCTTCCAACAACATAACAAGGTTTTTTCTTGCAAATTCCTCGTCATCAACAACAATGGCTCTTAACTTCATATGTAGTAATTTTTGTCTGCAATGCAAGCAAGGCAGGTAGTTTTTTGTTCAGTTGATTTGACTTTTTACCAGCAAATTGAACTGTTTTCTGTTTTAGCTAACGTAGTATTTTCAACTACTTATTTCGAATATACAGTATTATCCGAAAGTAACTTCCACATTTAACGAGTTTAAAGTTACAAATTGCTCACTTAACATTCAAATTACACCCGTTTAATAAATTGGAAATACACTTAGCATTTTAAAAAATATTCAAAAGGAAACTTGCAATACATTAGTGGTAGTTGATTGAATTAAAATTCTTGCTTATGATTCAAATTGTACTTTCTACCCGCCAGCAAAGCTGGATTTTTAATGACAACGGAAACTAAGGTTTCCGTTTTTTTATGCTAAAAAGTTACGAAGCGCTTCAACTGCAGCTTGTGGGTTTTCGAATTGCGACATGTGTCCTATAGCATCAAGAACCACTAATTGCTCACTGAAATCCGCTAAATCCAACTGCATCTGTTCACACGAAATCAATGGATCATGTTTTCCTTGGATGACAAAAATTTGCTCTGGAAATTTCTTGAATAGTTGAAAAGTATCTTTTCGATCGCGCATTGCTAAAGCAGCATAGGCAATTGCTTGTCCTTCCATTTGTTTTGCTTCAGCAATCAATTTTTGCACCATCTCATGGTCTTTTACAAATCGATAAAACAAGCCAGGAATTGCTTCTTGAATAAATAAATTTTTCGCTTGAAGTGCTAAATCAGCAACTCTTATACGATCGCGCTTTTTCTGTTCAGCATCTTCTTTATAGGTTGAATTTAATAAAACAACTTTCTCGCAATTTGTGTCGCTCTCTTTTAACACCATCGCTACATAACCGCCCATTGAATGTCCAACCACGTGGTATTTTTCGATACCCAAAAATTGAAGAACATGTTGAACTTCGTTCGCCATGAAGTTAAGAGAAGGGACTTCATTTGTATCCCATAGGTCTGAATTCCCATGTCCAGGCAAATCAATCACAATGCATTGAAAAGGAAAATTGTTCATTTCAATGAATTCCCACATGGAAATAGATTCCATGAAACCGTGTAAAAAAACAACAGGATGTCCGTTTCCAAACACCCTGTAATTCAATAATTCTTTTTGCATCTTATGCATTCATTAAATCCTCGATTTCTTCGGCTTCAAGTGGAATATCTTTCATCAAATTGAAAGGTGCGCCAGAAGATTGAACCACTAAGTCATCCTCCAAACGAATTCCTAAACCTTCTTCAGGAATGTAAATACCTGGTTCGCACGTAAACACCATTCCTGCTTGAATTGGTTCATGCCAGATTCCAACGTCGTGCGTATCCAATCCTAAGAAATGGGATGTTCCATGCATGAAATATTTTTTATATGCTGGCCAATCAGGATTTTGACTTTTAATATCCGTTTGATCAATTAAACCAAGATTCAACAATTGCCCTTCCATAATTCGACCAACTTCTTTGTGGTATTCAGCCATAATCGTTCCTGGAACCAATAATTTCTCCGCTTCTTTTTTCACGTGAAGTACAGCATTATAAACTTGACGCTGACGATCTGTAAAACGTCCACTTACAGGAATACATCGTGTTAAATCCGATGAATAATTTGCGTATTCCGCACCAACATCCAACAAAATAACATCACCAGCTTTACATTCTTGGTTGTTTTCAATGTAATGTAAGACACATGCATTTTTACCAGAGGCAATTATTGGCGTGTATGCAAATCCTTTTGAACGGTTGCGTAAAAACTCGTGCGCTAATTCAGCTTCGATTTCATATTCCCAAACTCCTGGTTTCACAAAACCAAGAACGCGGCGAACACCCGCTTCTGTAATTTTACATGCACGTTGCATCAAATCCAATTCAATTTGATCTTTAACAGAACGAATGCGGTGCATGATTGGTGCACTCTTACGCACCTGGTGTGCTGGATAATCAGCTTTCACTTGTTTAATGAATCGATCCTCACGCGTTTCAACTTCCGTATTCGCACGTAGATGCTCATTTGTATTTAAATAAATCGCAGCCGCTTCTGCCATCATTTGTTTGAATATAACCGGAAATTGATTCAACCAATAAACCGTTTTGATTCCAGAAACTTCGAAGGCTTGTTCTTTTGTCAATTTCTCGCCTTCCCAAACTGCAATCAACTCGCTTGTTTCTTTCAAAAACAATACTTCGCGGTGATTTTCATTCTTAGCATCTGGAAAAAGTACTAAGATGCTTTCCTCTTGATCAACTCCTGATAAAAACAAAATATCGCGATGCTGTGCAAAAGGCAATGTGCTGTCTGCACTAACTGGATAAATATCATTTGAATTAAATACTGCCAAGGCATTAGCCTCCATTTGGGCAGTAAAATTTTTGCGGTTTTTTAGATACAGTTGTTTATCAATTCGATCGTATTTCATGACAATAATATTAGGCGCTGAAATTACAATTTTTAATGGAGGAATGTAATTTTTTCAACAAAAAAAGAAGAACGTAAGTAGTTTACGTTCTACTGCTCAATCTTTGTATCATCAAATTTAAAAAACGGACAAATGGCAACTTCAATTCTAAACATCAAAGAAATCACTTTATTGACTTCTACAAATGAAATTACCTTAATTGCAGGAATGCAACGCGACAATTTAAGTTATGAAACAAAGATTGGATTGAGTTCAACACAATTAAATTTGATTATCAATCAACTTCAGAAATTAAATCCAGATTTTGAAGTGGCAGAATTGTTTATTGAAGAGCAAGTTGATTATCAAACTTCGATGTACAGTTTAGTTGGAAACAAGCTTGAAAACACGCTAATTCCAATGGATTGTTTTGAACTGAATTATCCCTTAAAACAAATTCGAGCATAGAAACTCTTGAATATCTTTAAGCTCAGGCAACCTAATTTATTTTTTTTCGTATATTCGTTGTAACATTTTGTAGTAGATATTTGTTTAAGACTACTACACAGCACGTTGAAACTATGAAAAAAATTAAATTTACCATTGCTGCATTTGTGGCTTTATCGTTAGGATTGAACTCTTGTATTGAGCATGAAGTTATTCCAGCACCAGTGCCTATGGTTGATCTGTCATGCCATTTCCAAGGAACAATTAATGGAACAGATGTCGAATTGACTGAAAATGTTCTTGGTTATTATTGCAATACTTCAAAAGCGAAAATCTTACTACCTCCGCCGAGTTTATCAAGTGCGGTATACTACTCTGAGATTCTTTCTGCGCAAACACCGTTGTCTATAAAAGTAGGTTTAGGAAGTGTTATGTGGGATATGTCCACTGCATCCGATCCAACATTAGCTTTGTTCAACACTTTTCATACGTCAAACACAACTCCTGTTTACTCAACAGCAGCAGCAGCTGGATTTGAAGTAACATATAAAGATGCAACGGGAACTGCTTGGGTTTCAAAACAGAACTCAACGAATTTCCAAGATGTAACTTTCTCAGCGATTTCACAAGAATCAGACACGGCAGGTGATTACTCAAAATTCACATGTAATTTTGACTGTTATGTATACCATACGAACCCAACCACATTGGTTGAAGATTCATTAAGAATTCAAGCCGCAACTTTTAAAGGTTGGTTTAAACGTTAAAATAGTATTAGTCCCGCACTTGCGGGACTTTTTTATTTACCATAACCACGCGATGAGTCACGCAATCAAGATAGCTATCATTGGAGATTATAATTTTACGTATAACTCTCATCAGGCGACAAATCTTGCTATTGACCATTCTGGTCGCTTCTTGGAAATTGATATCAATTATTATTGGATTAAAATTACAGAAGCAGCACAATACAAACCCCAACAATTTGAACAGTTTGATGGAATTTGGGTAGCCCCGGGTCCTTTTCAAAACATCTTCTTTTTAAACGGAATCATTCGAACAATTAGCTCACTTTCAATTCCTGTATTAATGACCGGCGAAAGTTGTAAAAGCCTAATTGAAGTGTTAATCAATTCCTATCAATTAAACCCAAATGGTGAAAAGCTAATTTCAGATAATTTGGTAGATGGAAATACCTTTGAACGACTTCTTATATATCCGTATTCAAAAGAATTTATTCAACTCTATGAAAATCACAGCAATGTTGAATTAACTTCTTCACGTTATAGTTTGTATCCTCAATTGATACAGGCACTTTCAAACGAAATAATTGATATTGAAGCCTACAATCAATTCGAAGAGCCAGAGGTTTTAAGTTTAAAAAACCATCCATTCTTCGTAAGCTGCGGATATTGCCCACAAATTTCATCAACGCGCGAAATACCGCATCCATTAATTTACACCTTCATAAAAGCTGCACATGCAATGGCAGCAATGGGCCGAGAAATTGCTTAAAGTAATCTTTCCTGTTCTTGATTCGCTTCAAATACCGCATCAATTAAATGTGGTGGGTTTTCTGCTGCTGTAACAGCTAACAAATCACAGCGCTCATTTTCTGGATGACCTGCATGTCCCTTTACCCAATGAAAAGTTAAATTGAATTTTGGATGAAGCGCCAAATAACGCAACCAAAGGTCAGCATTCTTTTTTCCTTTGAATCCCTTTGCTTTCCAACCAAATACCCAACCTTTATCGATAGCATCTATAACATATTTGGAATCTGAATAGACATCTACAGGAATTTTGTTGGTTTTTAAACTTTCCAATGCAACGATTAAGGCTAACAATTCCATCCGATTATTGGTCGTCAAACGAAAACCTTGAGACATCTCCTTTACTTGATCCTTGTATTTCAAGACAATACCATATCCGCCAGGACCAGGATTGCCTTTTGCAGAGCCGTCTGTATAAATTCTTACTTTCAATTGTGAAGCTTTTCAACGAAGGTAAACATATAAAATAGGAATACCAAAACCGCGAAAAAATCATGGGCTTATTGCAAGAATATCAGCAGTTTAGACGAATAACATAAAAGCGTCATAATATACTCACTTATTAGAGAAGTGTTGCAATACCTTCATAATAAATAACTTACAAAAACATTATTCATCGACAATTTTGTTTTATTAGTCGAATAAATCAGTTTCAATTTAATCTTAGGATTCCAAGGGTTAAAAGAGTCGCAATTCTATGAATTTACATTTTTAACCCATGAATTATCAAAATGAGACAATGACTACGAAATAACACAATACTATGCAGGCACAGCAAGTTAGGGCATTCAAAGATTCACACTTTTTTAGTTTTGCAACAATTTAGAACTCGTCTAAATTTGCATCATAAATAAGTCGGAAATAGTATATCAATATATATAGAAGTCTTTTTCAGTGAATAGTGGTTAGGTTAGGTTAGAAAAACAGTTCGGTTCTCGAACTGTTTTTTTTTGCCTTCTATTTTCTATTCAATCTTAATACTTTACACTTGACAACCAGCGATCCATTTCATCGAACGACAAACCTTTGCGTTGCGAAATATCTTTTATTTGCTCTTCATTAATTTTCCCTAAACCAAAGTACTTCGCTTGAGGATGTGCAAAATACCAACCAGAAACCGCTGCAGTTGGATACATTGCCAAACTTTCTGTTAACGATACACCACTCAATTCACTTGCGTTCAATATTCTAAACAGATCAATTTTCTCTGTATGATCAGGACATGCAGGATAGCCTGGCGCCGGACGAATTCCACGGTAGGTTTCTTTGATCAATTCATCATTCGAAAAGGATTCATTCACGGCATAGCCCCACATGTCTTTTCGTACAATTTCGTGCATTTTTTCTGCAAAGGCTTCTGCTAGTCGATCCGCTAAAGCTTTTAATAAGATGGAATGGTAATCATCATGGTCGTTTTCGAAACGTTCGATGTGCCCTTCAATGCCATGACCTGTTGTTACGACAAAGCCTCCAACATAATCTTTAATACCAGATGATTTCGGCGCTACGAAATCTGCCAATGCTAAGTTTGGTTGATCATCTGCTTTTTTCGTTTGTTGACGTAAGGAATGTTGAACCGAAAGAACTGATGTACGTGTTTCATCCGTGTAAATTTCAATATCATCTCCCACCGAATTTGCAGGAAACAAACCAACTACAGCTCGAGCTTCCAACCATTTTTCATCAATTATTTGTTGCAACATTCCTTGTGCATCAGCATACAATTTTGTTGCTTCTACACCCACAACCTCATCGGTTAATATCGCAGGAAACTTGCCGTGCAACTCCCATGTCTGAAAGAAGGGCGTCCAATCAATGTAATCGACTAAATCTTGCAGAGGAAAATCCACAAATTGTTTAATTCCAAGTTCAGCAGGAACAGCGCAATCTTCTTGTTGAAAATCGATTTTCAAAGCATTCTTGCGAGCGTCTTCCAAACTCAACAATTGTTTGGCACCGCGGTGTTTTTCGTGATGTTCACGCACGCGTTTATATTCTTGTTTTAGGTCAGACACAAACACATCTTTCTTTGGTCCAAGCATACTTTCAACAACGGTTACCGCTCTGGAAGCATCCAAGACATGAATGGTTTGACCTTTTGTATAATGTTGATCTATTTTTACAGCTGTATGCACTTTCGAAGTCGTTGCTCCACCAATTAACAAAGGAATCGAAAGATTGGCACGTTCCATTTCTTTGGCAACAGTTACCATTTCATCCAAAGAAGGCGTGATCAAGCCACTTAAACCAATCACATCGACTTTTTCATCAATAGCAGTTTGTATTATTTTTTCGAACGGAACCATCACACCCATGTCGATGACCTCGTAGTTATTACAACCCAAGACAACACCCACAATGTTTTTTCCAATGTCGTGCACATCACCTTTCACTGTCGCCATTAGTACTTTTCCAGAAGAGGAACGAACTCCGTCTTTTTCAGCTTCAATGAATGGCAATAAATAAGCTACTGCTTTTTTCATCACTCGGGCTGATTTTACCACTTGTGGCAAGAACATTTTTCCACTTCCAAACAAGTCACCAACGATGTTCATTCCATCCATCAATGGTCCTTCAATTACTTCTATTGGACGTTTATACTGCTGACGACATTCTTCAACATCTTCATCAATAAATTCAACAATTCCTTTCACCAAAGCATGCGATAAACGTTGGTTCACAGGAACATTTCTCCACGATAAATCAACTTCTTTTTTCTTGCCATCGCCTTTCACTGTTTCGGCATATTCCAACAAGCGTTCAGTTGCATCTTCTCTTCGATTCAACAACACATCCTCCACATACACCAATAATTCTGGTTCAATGTCAGAATAAACTTCCAACATCGTTGGATTCACTATTCCCATGTCCATACCATTCTGAATGGCATGATATAAAAACGCGGCATGCATGGCCTCACGCACTTTATCATTTCCACGAAACGAGAACGAAACATTGGAAACGCCACCGCTTACGTGTGCACCAGGTAAATTTTCACGGATCCATTTTGTTGCGCGGAAGAAATCCAAGGCATTATTGTTGTGTTCTTCCATTCCCGTTGCTACAGGGAAAATATTTGGATCGAAAATGATATCATTCTTCGGAAAACCAACTTGATTGACCAAAATATCATAGGATCGCTTACAGATTTCGATACGTCGCTCATAACTATCAGCTTGTCCGTTTTCGTCAAATGCCATGACTATTACAGCAGCTCCGTAACGTTTGATTTTTGTCGCTTGCGCAATAAAATTCGCCTCGCCCTCTTTCAAGGAAATTGAATTCACAACACCTTTTCCTTGAATGCATTTCAATCCAGCTTCAATGATTTCCCATTTCGAGCTATCAATCATAATCGGAACGCGCGCAATATCTGGTTCAGATGCTATCAAGTTTAAAAACTTCACCATCGCTTCCTTTCCATCAATCATCCCTTCATCCATATTGATGTCGATGATTTGCGCTCCTCCTTCAACTTGATCTCGTGCAACAGCCAAAGCCGCTTCGAAATCTCCCTCTTTAATCATGCGCAAAAAGGCACGCGAACCAGTCACGTTTGTTCGTTCACCAACATTCACAAAATTGCTCTGCGGCGTAACAATTAATGGTTCAAGTCCCGATAATTTTAAACTTGCTTTCGTTTCTTCTGACATTGTATTTCGTGTAATTTCTATTTGTCTTTGGGAATTTTTCAAATGTTCAAATGTTCAAATGTTCAAATGTTCAAATGTTCAAATTATTTAATTCAAACTTGTTTGACCACTCGTGGCTTGTAATTCTTCGCCATGTCTGCAATTGCTTTGATGTGATCGGGTGTCGTTCCACAACAACCACCAATAATGTTAACCAGGCCTTCATCTAAGAATTCTTTGATTTGAACAGCCATTAATTCTGGCGTTTCATCGTACTTTCCGAATTCATTTGGCAAGCCCGCATTTGGATGCGCACTCACACCAAAAGGCGCTTTTTGATCCAACACTTGCAAGTAAGGACGCATCATTGAAGCACCCAAAGCACAATTCAACCCAATTGTCAATAAAGACATATGCGAAACGGAGATTAAAAATGCTTCCGTTGTTTGTCCTGTCAATGTTCTTCCACTTTGATCGGTAATCGTTCCCGAAACCATGATTGGCAATTTCGTCCCACGTTCAGTGTAAACCTCATCAATCGCAAACAAAGCTGCTTTTGCATTTAATGTATCAAAAACTGTTTCAACAAGTAAAATATCAACGCCACCATCCATCAAGGCATTCACCTGTTCTTTGTAAGCATTGACCAATTCATCGAAAGTGATTCCTCTATATCCAGGATCATTCACATCGGGAGAAATGGAAGCTGTTCGGTTTGTTGGACCAATTGATCCAGCCACAAAACGCGGTTTATCTGGATTTGCTGCTGTAAATTCATCCGCTACTTCTTTTGCAATCTTAGCAGAATGGTAATTAATATCGTACACAAACTTCTCTAAGCCGTAATCTGCTTGAGCTATCCATGTTCCTGAAAAGGTATTGGTTTCAGCGATATCGGCACCAGCTTCGAAATACTTGCGATGAATGTCTTTGATAATTTCTGGACGTGTCAACGACAATAAGTCGTTGTTTCCTTTCAAAGGCTTATCATGGTTTTCAAACCATCCTTTACGGAAATCTTCTTCTTCCAGTTTATGGCGTTGAATCATCGTTCCCATTGCGCCATCTAGCACGAGAATACGATCTTTTAAAATTGTTTCTATTGACATCATAGTATAAATACAATAAACTATGAACAAAGAGAAGTACGAATGTACACCAACTTATCTTTACCCGAATGACTTCGAGATTGGATTTGGCACCTTCTCTTGAGCGAGGGTTGCCAAGGTTTCATCGGGCCTAATCCCTCCACCTTTCTTCATAAGTTTATTTAAATGAACTGGCACAAAATTACTTCGAATTTTAGACAAAGCAAACTTTTCA
>JBDLVK010000093.1:0-7798 GCA_039804825.1 Bacteroidota bacterium | reverse complement strand
GTATAATTCTGTATCAATCATTCTAATGTGTGCGAAAATGGGGGTACAAAAGTACCTCCTTTTATTCGAAATACAAAATGTTTTTCTTGTACTAACAGAATTTAACAGATAAGTTCAAATGTATCAAGCAACTAGGAAAGATTGAATACGAAAATCATGGTGCTTTTCAACTAGTCTTATCTTGTACACTCCCTTTAATCATTGTATCAAAGCTTGAAATGCTAAGTCGAAAAAATGTGAACAATATTCTTCTCTGAATGTTATGAACATTACTTTCAAATCTAGTTTTTAACATTAAATTTGTAGAATAATAAGCATTAATTAAAAACAATACACATGAGCGAAATAGAAACAGTCAATTGCTTAATTATCGGTTCAGGACCTGCTGGATATACAGCTGCAATTTATGCTGCGCGTGCAGACATGAGCCCAGTTCTTTACCAAGGAATGCAGCCGGGAGGCCAATTAACAACAACAAATGAAGTGGAAAATTTCCCTGGTTATCCAGAAGGAATTTCAGGGCCAGAAATGATGGTTCAGTTAGAAGCACAAGCAAAACGTTTCGAAGCTGATATCCGTTTTGGTTTTATCACCAAAGTTGATTTTTCAGGACCAATTCACAAATGTTGGACCGAAGACGGAAAAGAAATTCACGCTAAAACAGTGATCATATCAACTGGCGCATCAGCAAAATATTTAGGATTGCCAAGTGAACAAAAATACCTTGAAATGGGTGGTGGAGTTTCTGCTTGTGCCGTTTGTGACGGATTCTTCTACCGTGGACAAGAAACTGTGATTGTTGGTGCTGGTGATTCAGCGTGTGAAGAAGCACACTACTTATCGAAATTGTGCACAAAGGTCACAATGTTGGTGCGTAAAGACGAGTTCCGAGCTTCTAAAATCATGGCAGATCGCGTTAAAAACACGCCAAATATTGAAATCCTGTTCAACACAGATACAGTTGAAGTTCTTGGAGACAACAATGGAGTTACAGGAGCATTAGTAAAAAACAGTGTTACTGGTGAAGAAAAAACAATTCCATGTACTGGATTCTTTGTTGCAATCGGTCACAAACCTAACACAGATGTATTCAAAGACTTTATTGATTTGGATGAAACAGGTTATATCAAATACGCACAACCTGGAACATCATTAACAAATGTACCTGGAGTTTTTGTTGCAGGAGATGCAGCTGACAAACGTTACCGTCAAGCAATTACTGCAGCTGGAACAGGTTGTATGGCAGCGTTGGATGCAGAGCGTTATTTAGCAGCGCAAGGACATTAAACAAATCATGATTTCGAATTCATAATTTGTAATTGCCTGCGGCGGTTATGATTTATGATCTGGAATTAAATAAAATCAAAAAAGAAGCTTTCGGGCTTCTTTTTTTGTGCTAGAAAAACAAATAAGTTAACAGCGCTAACAGCAAACATACTGGCACGGCAATAAGACATCCAAAACCTACAATTACCATCAAATAAGCCAACAATCCCCCAATCGACAAACCTTCAACTTCAAGGACAACAATTAATAGAACTGCAATTCCAACCAACACGATTCCGCCCACCAAACAAGCAAGTGCTGCTATTAAATATTCACGAGGTGTTCGAATACCTATTTCACCAATTTGAGCTTGTTTCTTCTTTTTAACAAAGTCAGTTGATTTCTTGACAAAAGAAACCTTGTCTTTTATTTTCTGGAGTTTCGTTGCACTTTTAATTTGGTGCAATTTAAACCATTGATTCGGAGCTGTTTCATTTTGAGATGACTGATCAATACTGTGATTTTCTATTTCACGTTCTACGTTTGATTGTTCTTCCGTTTGCGCAATTTTTTCTGAATTAAATATCTCATCGCTTTTCGATAAATCCACTTTGATTGGGTCAGTTTTTTCGTTACTCGAAGAGTAGTGATTTCTCCATTCGAAATGATAACCATTGTTATACTGGCGTTTTGTAATAGTGCAAGCACTAACAAAAAGGACTAAACAAACAAAATAAAAGGCATTTCTATAATTCATCTTTCATTTACATTACAATTTGCACAAACATCTGAACCATGTACATGGACATCAACTTTAAAATGGTATGTGGTTTTTGAAGTTTAAAAAGGTTTCTTAAAAATAACTCAGCAAATTACGTTAAATCAGTAAATAAATCCAAAATATCATAACTTTTACTTTTAATTTCTCATTAGGAAAGGATGCTCCAAAAAAAAAGAAGCCCTAAGACTTCTTTCTTCAACTAAAATCGGAAGTTATTTTAATTTAAGCTTAGAACCTTCCGAAACTTCTTGATGTAAAATTTCAGGTGCACCGAGAATAACGACTGTATTCTCACCGCTGATTTCAACATCCAATTTCGAAGAAACTGTTGTTTCCATTTTATTATTAAATCCACTTACCTTTAAAAAAAGCTCTTGTGAAGCAAATTCTTCTGCTGAAATTTTTGACTCACCAGATATATTCATATCTGTCGTAATTGATGTTCCTGTGAATTTTATTTTAGAAAAACCGGTCACCTCAATCCTACTCTGTTCGAAATCAAATTCAATTTCTACATCTGAAAATCCATTACTGTTTAAATCGATATTCTTTCCTTTAAGATTTAATGTCCCTTTCGTTTCTCCATTCATTTCAATTTCAAGATCTTTCACATTCAAATCAATGTTCAAAGTGCTGAAACCATTTAAATTTAATTCCAAATCAGTTGATTCGTAAGTAGAATTCGTAATCATTTCACAATATCCGTTCAGTTTAATTTTTTCCAGTTCAACCACGGTAATAATCAATTCGGATGCATTATTCTCATCTACACTATTCAAATACAGGGTTCCGTTTTTAATTGAATAATCCAGGAGTGTACCTCCATCTTGAGTTGGAATGGTGTTCTGTATTGAGCAACTTGATCCTTTGACAAGTGTAAAATGTACAAATCCGTTCGCATCAATTCGCGAGAACTGATCTTTGGATTCTTGATCCTTGACGACAATCGGTAACTTATAATCAACTGGTTCAATAGAATTGTCTTGATCTTGGGTTAAAAGTTGATTCGGCGTTAAAAAAGTCATTTCATACAACTCTTTCATAAAATCTTTTTCAATTACTGGATTTTCTTTTCTTTCGGATGATTCAAAAGTTGGAGTTTTTATTTCAACGTTTTTCGGGTGCGTTTTACTTTGGACATTATTGCTTGAATGAAACGTTGAATTTGAATTTAGTTGAACAATTGCCAAAATTGTAACAATTGAGATAGAGGAAATACTTGTAAACATAAGCCACATTTTTTTAGTGAATAACCATTTTAACGTCGCAAATAATCCCGCGAAAACAACACCTCTTTTTAACCAAGAATCGACAGCAGAAATAGAAACCGTTGTAGGTTCTTCTCGTTTTTCTCTGAGTAATGCATCTAAATCCAATTCTCTCATACTGCAATTGTATTAGTCGTTTTTTCTGATAAAGCTTCCACAAGCATTTTTCTTCCTCTTGATAATCGTTGTTTCAAAGCATCAATCGTACATTCTTGAATTTCAGCAGTTTCCTTGATAGAAAAACCTGCGATTTCAAACAAAATAATACAATTACGATAATCAATAGGCAACTTATTCAGCGCTTCATATAGCTCATCATGTTGGAAGTTCTTTTCTACCGAAAATGTGTTGTCTGGCGAATTTTCAATACCTGTCACTTCTGAAAATAACATGGGTTTATTCTTTCGACGAAAATTAGCATGAACTTTATTGGTAATACTGAACAGAAATGACAAAAAAGCATCTTTGTTTTTTAAGGAATCAAATTGTTCAAAAGCAATAATTAAAGTATCATGCATCAAGTCATTAAAATCACAAACACCATAAGAACGCGCTTTACAAAATCGTTCGAAACTCCCGTGCACAGGTTCGTACAAATCCATAAATTGTTTCTTTTTTGTCATTCTATTCGCGCACTATTTGCTTCTAAAACAGTAAGTGTTAACCTCCTGAAAAAGGTGACAAGAAAACTAAAATAAATTAAAGGGCAACATTTACTTTACAACCTGTTCTAGCATTGGCACAAATTTAAATGCACCAAAATCTTCAGAATCGTAAGTGGATTCAGATGTTTTTATGACACGTTTCATGACTTGCTGTACTCCTTCCCCGACTGGAATCACCATGATTCCTCCAACTTTTAATTGTTCAAAAAGTGCGGGTGGAATTTCTGGAGCACCACAGGTTACAATGATTTTATCGAAAGGTGCAAATGTTGGCAAACCTTTGTAACCATCACCGAACGACAATCGTGGAACGAAATTCAAATCATGAATGATCTTCTTAGCTTTCAAATGCAATTCCTTTTGGCGCTCAATCGAATAAACACGTGAACCAAGTTGACACAAAATACATGTTTGAAAACCAGAACCAGTGCCAATTTCGAGAATCTTATCTCCTTTTTTTACTTCCAATAATTGCGTTTGAAAAGCAACAGTTATTGGATGCGAAATCGTTTGTCCAGCACCAATTTGAAAAGCCATGTTGGAATATGCTTGTTCAACAAATGCTTTATCAAGGAAAAAATGACGTGGAATTTTATCAAAAGCATCAAAAATAGCTGCGTTCGTAATTCGCTCATCTTTTTTTAATTCATTTATGAGTTGCTTACGCATTCCTTTATGTTTGAACGTATCTTGCATGGTGCAAAAATAGAACTTCAAAGCAAACTTCTCAAGTTGATTTTCGAACATTCCATTGTTAATCAATCGTTCTATAATTTAATTCAACAAAACGGTTAACAAATCATTCAAATCGTTGATAAATTCAGTGCTTGAAATTCAGCATTTATGCATTGCTACTCATCAGTGTTTAGTATATTTGACCTGCTTAAAAAAATCTAGAATGGCTATTTCTAAAAAAGAACTTGAATTTAATATCAACGACGATCAAATGCGTCTAAAAATCTCAGCACTCGAGCGCGAATTAGCAATTGTGGCTGAAGGTGGCGGAAAAAAACGCATTGAAAAACTGCATGAAAGCGGAAAATTAACTGCTCGCGAACGCATTGACTTATTACTTGATCCAAACACAGATCGCTTTGAAGTAGGTGCTTTAGCTGGTTACGGAATGTACAAAGAACATGGCGGTTGTCCATCTGCTGGAGTTGTTGTAGTAATTGGATATGTATCTGGTAAACAATGTATTGTTGTAGCAAACGATGCAACTGTTAAAGCTGGAGCATGGTTCCCAATCACAGGAAAGAAAAACCTACGTGCACAGGAAATTGCCATGGAAAATCGTTTGCCGATTATTTATTTGGTTGACTCAGCTGGTGTTTATCTTCCAATGCAAGATGAGATTTTTCCCGACAAAGAACACTTTGGTCGTATTTTTCGAAATAACGCGGTTATGAGTTCAATGGGAATTGTTCAAATTGCTGCAGTAATGGGAAGCTGTGTTGCAGGTGGTGCCTACCTTCCAATTATGTCGGATGAATCCTTAATTGTCAACAAAACGGGAACAATTTTCCTAGCTGGATCTTATTTGGTGAAAGCAGCGATTGGAGAAAGTATCGACAATGAAACCTTAGGTGGTGCAACAACGCACACTGAAATTTCAGGTGTTTGTGATTACAAAACGGAGAACGATCAAGAGTGTTTAGCAACAATTCGCGATTTAATGGATAAAATCGGTCAACCTGAAAATGCCGGTTTTGATAGAAAAGAAGCGAAACTACCGAAAGAACCATTAAAAAATGTGTACGGAATTTTGCCTGCAGATCGATCCAAACCATACAATACGAAAGAGTTAATTAAGTGCTTAGTGGATGATTCTGAATTCACAGAATACAAGGAAGACTATGGAAAATCAATCATTTGTGCCTATGCACGCATTGATGGTTGGGCGGTTGGAATCGTTGCTAATAACCGTGAAATTGTAAAAAGCGCCAAAGGTGAAATGCAGTTTGGCGGTGTAATTTACAGTGATTCAGCTGATAAATCTGCTCGTTTCATTATGAATTGTAATCAAAAGAACATTCCATTGGTATTTTTACAAGATGTAACGGGCTTCATGGTTGGTTCGAAAAGTGAACATGGCGGAATTATAAAAGATGGTGCTAAAATGGTGAATGCCATGGCCAATTCTGTTGTTCCTAAATTCACTATTGTTACTGGAAACTCATACGGTGCTGGAAATTACGCAATGTGCGGAAAAGCCTACGATCCACGATTGATTGTTGCATGGCCAAGTGCTGAAATTGCTGTAATGAGTGGCGCTTCAGCTGCAAAAGTATTGTTGCAAATCGAAGTAGCTTCTTTAAAAGCAAAAGGTGAAGAAATCACTGCAGAGCGTGAAAAAGAATTATACGATACAATAAAAAATCGCTATGATGAGCAAATTTCGCCATATTACGCTGCAAGTAGAATTTGGATTGATGCAATTATCGACCCAGCAGAAACGCGCAAAGTAATTTCAATGGGTATTGAAATGGCAAATCATAAAAAGGCTGAAAAACCTTATAATGTTGGCGTAATTCAAACATGATGAGATGATTCGATGAATTGAAAATTCAAAGATTCAATGATTCAAATATTCAAATATTCAAATATTCAAATTGTCAAATATTCAAATTGTCAAATAAAAACAAAATATGCACTTAGACTGGCAAGTAAAATATTATCCTGAATTAACAACGAATGAGTTTCATGACATCATTGCCTTGCGTTTAAAAGCGTTCGTTGTTGAACAAAACTGTTCTTATTTAGATTTGGACGGTAAAGACAAGAAATGCTACCATTTAATTTGTCGTGATGGATTTGGAAAAGTCGTTGCTACAGCGCGCATTTTACCTCCTGGAATTTCTTATCCAGAAGTTTCAATCGGACGCGTAGTGCTCGATCAAGCTATTCGTGGAAATGGAATCGGTCATCAGTTAATGAATGAATCAATGAAGTTCATTAACGAAGAATTTGGAGCAGTTCCTGTTCGTATTTCAGCACAAAAGCATTTAGAAAATTATTACAATAAACACAATTTCATCAGCACTGGAAAAGAATATTTAGAAGATGATATTCCGCATGTTGAAATGTTAAATACACCAAATTAAAACTATGAAAAAGACTGTATTTATTTATAGTTCGATGGCAGCTTTGGTATTGGCCAGCTGTAAAACCACGAATAACCAACAAAACTCGGGTGATGTTAATAACCCAGCAAACGAAACATCAACTTTTGCCGCAGCTGGAAATGGAAGTATTGATCTTTCTTATTTAGATAAAAACATCCGCCCGCAAGATGATTTTTTCCAATTTGCAAATGGAACATGGATAGCAAAAAACCCAGTGCCACCATCAGAATCTCGTTGGGGAAGTTTTAACGAACTTGAATTGAACAATAAGATTAAGCTTAAAGCAATATTGGAGGATTGTAAATCAAAAGATACAAAACCAGGTACAGATGCAGATATTCTTGGTAAGTACTATGCTTCTTTCATGAACATGGAGATGCGAAATAGATTAGGGATTTCACCAATAAAAGGAGATCTAGAGAAAATTCAAAATTTAAAATCGAAAGGTGAAATTGTTTCTATTGTTGCAGATCAACATATGCAGGGCATCAATTCACTTTTTGGTTTCGGAATCGGACAAGATTTGATGAATGTAGATCGCAATGTAGCTTACATTGGTCAGGGAGGAATAGGTCTACCAAACAAAGAATATTATACGAGTGAAAACAAAATTGATATTCTTAAAAAATACACGTTGCATATTTCCTTGATTTTTCAATTGCTAGATATTCCAAGGGACTTAGCGGATAAAAA
>JBDLVK010000092.1:0-8023 GCA_039804825.1 Bacteroidota bacterium | reverse complement strand
AATCACTTAGATCTTGAATCGATTACTGCATTGAACAACGGTATGAACGAATTCCAAGGAACCTTGATGTTTACATCGCATGACCACGAATTGGTAAACACGGTTGCGAATCGTATTGTAGAAATCACACCAAACGGAATCATTGACAAAATGATGCCTTATGATGATTATTTAGCGGATTCGAAAATCGGTCAATTACAAGAAGAGTTATACGCTTAATTAAGCACAAAATAAATTTGAAAGCCACGGTTCAGTAATGTACTGTGGCTTTTTTATTGATTGAAATTTTCCAATAACTTCTTTTGTCGCTAGAATCATTATTTTTGACAACAAATTTTCAACATCATGGTGCATTATTCTTTTAACATTGAAAACGCAAGTCAACAGTACATTCAAATAAAAGCAACATTTGAGGTTTCCAATGAAACGACCCTTGTACGTTTGCCAAGTTGGCGACCTGGTCGTTACGAACTCGGCAATTTTGCTAAAAATGTAAAAGGATTTAAAGTTTACAATGATGAAAACAAGCGCATCGATGCTGTTAAAGTGAGTAAAGATGCTTGGGAAATTCAAACTGCCACAACAAAAACCATCCGTGTTGAATATGCGTATTATGCCTTTGATTTAAATGCTGGATCAACCTATCTTTCGAAAGAACAATTGTATGTCAATCCTGTGAATTGTTGTGTTTTTACTGAGGAAACAGCACAGGATGAAACAAGGGTAGAAATCCATATTCCTGCTACTTGGAAAGTAGCGGGTTCAATGAAAAATGAAAACAATGTATTGTTTGCTGCAAACTTCGATGAGTTGGCAGATTCACCTTTCATTTGTTCTGCAAATTTGCAACACGATTCTTATCAAGCAGGAGAAACGACCTTTCATTTGTGGTTCAACGGACAAGTGAAACCAGATTGGGAACGATTGAAAAAAGACTTTAAAGCCTTTTCTGAAAAACAAATTGAGAAATTCGTTGAGTTTCCAGTTGAAGAATATCATTTCTTGTTTCAAATTCTTCCAACAAAAGCGTATCACGGAGTAGAGCATTGTAAGTCAACGGTGATTTGCTTGGGACCAACTTATGATTTATTCGGACCAATTTATAAAGAACTTTTGGGGGTTTCTTCACATGAGTTGTATCACACATGGAACGTAAAAGCGATTCGACCAATTGAAATGTTTCCGTATGATTTTACCAAAGAAAATTATTCGCGTTTGGGATACATTTGTGAGGGAATTACAACCTACATGGGCGATTTGTTCCTTCTAAAAAGCAATGTGTTTACATTAAAGCAGTACTTGGATGAGATGAACGTGCAATTGCAAAAACACTTCGATAATCATGCGCGCTTTAATTATTCGGTGGGCGATTCTTCTTTCGATACATGGTTGGATGGATACACTCCCGGAGCTCCTGGTAGAAAAGTTTCCATTTATACAGAAGGATGCTTGTTGGCATTTGTTACGGATGTAATGATCATGCGTGCGACTGGAAACAAATACAGCTTAGATGCAGTGATGAAAAAATTGTACTTCGATTTTGCTTTGCAAGGAAAAGGTGTTTCTGAAGAAGATTATATTGCAACCTTAGAAAATATTTCAGGCATTTCGTTTAACGAGTTTTTTGAATTGTATGTGCATGGTACAAATCCGTATGAAGCGATTTTAACGGAAAGTTTTGAATACCTAGGATTGGAATTAAAGCATGTTCCAGCAAAAGCCTATTCAATGGGGCGTTTAGGATTTAAAGCGGTTCCAAACGGCTCAAATTTCCTTGTAGCGGCATTGTATCCAGGTGGTCCAGCTGATTTAGCAGGATTTATGGTCGGAGATGAGCTTGTTGCAGTTAATGGCTATCAATTCAATGGAGAATTAGAAAAATGGTTGACGTATTTCACAGATGATCAAAAAACTATCACTATAAGTCGTGGAGGACGTTTAATAGAAACAACCATTCCAGAAGTACAACGCTTCTTTTATTCTGAATATTCAGTGGTTGAAATGGCTGAACCGAACAATTTTCAAAAGAAAGCACTTGAGCACTGGAAGAAGTAGCAAGGAATTCATGATTCATGATTTATGATTTAAATTGTATCTGATTTTTTAAAATACTTTCATAAAACAAAGAAGGGACGTCGAATAATCGCGTCCCTTTTTTTTTGTATCGTACAATCTAGTCATTAGTCACTAATCGCTAATCACTAATTAAAATTTGTAACTCACTCCTATACTTGGCATGATTGGGAATTGATAAATTGCTTTTGAAGTTACACGACTTACGTAGAAAATATTTCTACGGTCATAAACGTTTGTAACACTTCCAATTAACTCAAGAACATCGTTGTTTTTAAAGTTGAATTGTTTTTTAACAGTAATATCTAAACGATGGTAAGTAGGAAGGCGTTTACTGTTGAATTCACCCAATAAGGTGGAAACAGTAGTTGGATTTGATAAAGTTGGATCTGTTGTCACACCTCCTTGGAAGTTTTCACCTTGGTAATATCCAGCAGTTGGTGTGAAAGGTAAACCAGAACCTAAATTCCAACGAACACTCAACTCGATGTCTTTGTTTTTACCAAATAAATAGGTTCCAACCAAGTTGATGTTGTGTCTTCTGTCAAATACCGGGAAGTAAGTTGTAAATCCATCCCAACGTGTTGAGTGACCATAGGAATAAACACCCCACAAGAACAAACGGTCTTTCGAGTATTTTAATAAGAAATCTAAACCGTAAGAAACACCATCTTCAATGATAAAGTCTTTTTTGTATACATCGTCAATGTTTGAGAATTGAGCAATGTCTTCGTAAATTTTATTTTGGTTAATGTTACTCAATTGAGAGAAGTACTTGTAGTATCCTTCAACATTCAACATCAAGTTTTTACCCAAATCATATTCAAATCCAGCAATTGCGTGCCATGCGTATTGAATTCCATTGTTTATTGATTTTACTTTTTGGAACTCATTTACGAAAGTTGATTGAACGTTCGTAGGAGCAGAAAGTAAACCATTGAATAAGTTAACAATGTCTTTATCCGAAGAAGCAGAAGTAAAGTTTTGAGAGAAACGTCCTCCAGAAACTTTTAATCTGAATTTTTCAGTTGCATTGTATTTTGCTGCAAAACGAGGTTCAACAGATGGTGTTCCAAGAGAAGCATAAATTTGAACACGGATACTTGGTTGAATAACCCAACGATTTCGAACGATACGTAAGTTGTAATATGCACCAATTTCAGTTGTAAAATTCGTAGCTTCAATTTTACGTTTTGCTTCGTTGTAGGTTGTGAATGAAGTATTGAATCCATTGAAATTTAAACCGTAGTTCATTTCACTTTCGTTTTTCAAGAAATAGGTAAAATCGAATCCTAGATCAAAACCACCAATTTTACTTGTGCGCGGTTCTGTAATTTCCTCATTAAAGGTTGTTTCGTAAGTACTTCCATTTACGTGACCTTTGATCATCATGGAAGAACTTGTTGGAAGTAAAATGAAATTCATTCCACCACCTGAAGCTTTCCAATCCAAGTCTGCAACTTGATAGTTAACAGAATCTTGATTGTGAAAACCAAAAGCTGAGAATTTAGAACCACCCTTACTATTGAACGTTACTTTACCATATAAATCCGTAAAATTGAATGGTAAACCATTTCCATCATTCACAGTTGGATACAGCGTTTTAGAAGTATAATCCAACAAACTGTGTTTTGCACTGAATACATAAGAACCTGGGCTCAAAGAAGTACTGTCTTTTGGTTTTGAAAGTGGTCCTTCCAAAACAACTTTAGCTAAAAAGGGAGAAGCTGAAACTTTACCACCAAATTCTTTTCTGTTTCCATCGCGGTATGAAATATCCATAACAGATGAAATTCTTCCACCATATTTAGCGTCAAAACCACCTGTGTAAATATCTGCATTTTTTACAAGCTCTGTCTCAAAAATAGAGAAGAACCCAATGGAGTGGAAAGGGTTGTAAATGGTCATTCCATCCAACAAAATTTTGTTTTGAATCGGCGTACCACCACGCACATATAATTGTCCTCCTTGGTCACCAGTTGTTACAACACCCGGCGTAACTGAAAGTCCACCTACAATGTCGTTCTCAGCTCCCATACTTGGAATACGCTCCAAATCTTTTTTGGACATTGTGAGTTTCGAAACCTGCGTCTGATTTTTCTTTTCCTTTTCTTTCGCTGAAACATTTACTTGCCCCATTATTTTTACTTTCGGTAATTTTTCTAATAGAATGTCAATATCAATGATATCTTTTGCAACTTTTACGTCAATGTTTTTTGTGTAAACGTAATGTGTGGAATTGTCTATTTGCAAAATGTATGTTCCTTGACCCACTTTTGGAATCGAGAAAATTCCATTTACATCAGTAACGGCGCCAGAAACTATTGAGCTATCTTTTGCTAAGAGTTTTACTTTCTCAAAAGCCATAGCCTCACCGTTCGCTTTGTCATGCACTTGACCACGGATCGTAACATCTTGAGAGAAAGCCATACCTACAACAAGGACATTGATAAGCGTAAGAATATATAATTTCATAAGAATTAACAGTTCATTTAGAGGTCCGAAGATAAAACTTTCTTGCCATATAATTCCTTGCGAAATGCAAAACAATTTAAATGGTAGGAATTATTGAGTTAAATGTTGGTAGATTTTAAGTGTTTTTTAGCTTTATCCCAATAGACATCCATTTCTTGTAAGTTCATCAAATTGATGTCATCGCCATTTTCTCGAATCATGTTTTCCATTAGTTTAAAGCGATTTATGAATTTTTGATTGGTCTTCGCAAGCGCATTTTCAGGGTTGATATTTACAAATCGAGCATAATTTACGAGTGAAAACAAAATGTCACCGAATTCTTCTTCCATTGCATCTGAATTTTTCTGATGTTCAACATGAAATTCTTCCAGTTCTTCCTTCACTTTATCCCAAACATCTTCTTGATTGTCCCATTCAAAACCAATTCCTTTTACTTTTTCTTGAATACGTGTTGCTTTTACCATTGCAGGAAGAGAAGCTGGAACACCCTCAAGGACTGATTTCTTTCCTTCGGTTAATTTTATTTTTTCCCAATTCGCTTTAACTTCTTCCTCTGTTGTAGCAACAGTATCACCGTAAATATGCGGATGACGGTGAACCAATTTGTCGCAGATGCCATTCAAGACGGAGGTAACATCAAAGGCCTTTTGTTCTTCACCGATTTTACAGTAAAAAACCATGTGTAAAAATAAATCACCGATTTCCCCTTTCAAGGAAGCTAAATCATTGTCAATTATGGCATCAGCAAGTTCGTATGTTTCTTCGATGGTAAGCGGGCGAAGTGTTTCTAATGTTTGTTTTTTATCCCATGGACATTTTTCCCTTAAATCGTCCATTATTGTTAATAATCGCCCGAATGCTTCTAATCGTTGGTCCATATTTTTTAGTCAAAATTAGAATTTTTTTAGAAGTCAATTGCATTTCATTATTTTTGTTCTTGAATATGAAATTATTACTTTTTATAGGCTGTTGTTTTTCTGTGCTCATTTCCTTAGCTCAAAGTAAGCGAGAATGGGGTTTTGAATACCGTCAAAAGATTGGTTTTCTTGCTGCGCACCGCGGTGTAATGGGGCATTTACCGCAAGATCAAGCAATCGCAGGCGAGTTCAGCTATTTCATTCATACAAAAGGGAAAAAACAATGGCACGAACCATGTAATTATCCAACAATTGGAGCAACTTTGTTTGTGGGAAGCGTTGGGAATAACGAAATTCTTGGGAAATTTGTAGGACTGTATAGTTTCATCGAATTTCCGTTTATCAATCAGAAGCATTTTGAGTTTTCAGGTAAGCTAGCTGCGGGTTTAGGTCACGGTTCAAAGGTGTTTGATCAAGAAACGAATCCAAAAAATGTGGCGATGAGTACTCATTTCAACGCGCAAATCTGTTTGGGTTTAAAAACAACCTATAAATTTCAACGGAATAAAATTACTTTGGGCTTGGACATGACACATTTCAGTAATGGAGCGTTCAAAGTGCCAAATTTGGGAATTAACTTGCCTTATGTTTCCGTGGGATACGGCCGCACTATCAAAACGACTCAACACGATTCGTTGGTTCAACCAAATCATTTAGTCTTTAGAAAGTGGTTAATTGGAACAACGTTTATTGCTTCGGCAAAAGAAATTTTCCCAACAGATGGCAAAAAATATCCTGTTTTTGGATTGAGTACGTCATTTCGTTACTTTACCAAACCGAAAGTTGGATTAGAATGTTCGTTTGATATCATTTCAAAACAAGCGATCATGGGGTATCGCAAAGAAATTTCAAAAACGCAGTGGGATATTTTACAATTGGGAATATACACTGGATATTTACTTCCGTTGGATCGTTTTCATTTCGTTCTTGGAATGGGGATCTATGTGAAAGATAAATACCAACCGGAGGATTTCTTGTATCACAGAGTTGGTTTCCGTTACTATTTTGACAATGGTTTAAATGCACAAGTAGTCTTAAAATCGCATTGGGCCCGCGCTGATTATGTGGAGTGGGGGATTGGTTACACTTTTAATTATCACAAAAAATGAAAAAGTTGACTGCCTTTCTGATTGTACTTTTGAGTGCGGTTGCTTGTAAAAAAGCGGAAGATCGTCCTTGTTTTAAAAGTGTCGGAGCCACAAAAACGGTTGAGATTGAAGTGAATACATTCGACCGTTTATTATTGCGTGAGCACTTGAAATATGTGCTTGTTCAGGATACTGTTGAAAAGGTAATTTTAACCGGTGGTGAGAATTTATTGAATTTCGTTTCAGTTGATGTTACAGATGGTTTATTGACAATTAAAAATGAAAATCGCTGTAATTTTCTGAGATCCTACGATAAGAAAATTACCGTTGAAATTCATTTTGTTTCGCTGATTAATTTGGAATTCATTGGCACAGAAGAACTGATTAACAAAGATACCTTGCAACTTGGATGGTTTACAATGTTGATTCGTGATGGTGCAGGACCAGTAAAATTAAATTTCAATGCAGATGCCGTTTTTGCAACTGTAAGTCATGGCTGGGGCGATTTTACTTTTAACGGAGAAGTGAATCATGCCAATCTCAATGTTCGAAGCAATGGCTTTTGTGACGTATACGGATTGAAAGTAAAGGATTCGTTAACAGTTGTATCAAATACGCAAGGATCTGTAAAAGTCAATGCTTCAAATACTGTGTTGAGAGCTGAGACCGATGCTGATGGGGATATTTATTACAAAGGCATTCCAAGCAGCATCAGTTTTCATCAATATGGTGATGGAGAATTAATTGACGCGAATTAGTGTCCGCGTTTTAATTGCATTAATATTTTGAACGCTTTGTCCACATCGTCTTGTTTTACAACAACAGTGAACTCATTTGAAGTAGAAACAATTTCAACAATGTTGATTCCTTCCCAAGCCAAGTGTTTTAAAATGTAATAGTAAATTCCGTAAATTTCTGTATTTACAGATGGAAGTTTTACAGTAACAGAAGCTAAGTCTTTGGTGTGTGACTTTAATCGTTCTGTTTTAAATAATTTTTCAATTAAATCTGTTTTTGCGGAACTTACAATGAAAGTTGTTTCTGTTACACCTTTGCAAAGGGTGAAAAAGCTATCATTTTCTTTATTGATTTCCTGAACTAATTCGGTTTGTTTTGCCTTTAACGATTCTGAATTTTCGAAAGTGAAATCAGTTAAATTGCTGCGAACAAGAAAATCACCCAAATCGCCCATTACATTGGTGATTTTTACATTTAAACGATGATATAAACCAGGCGTCATGCGTTTGATTGCCATGACAATTGCACCTTCTTTAACTTCTTTCCCGATAATTTCTTCAATTTCTGGTTTCAGTTTTCGCGCAAGGGCTGAAATATTGATTAAATCATCCGTCATCGCTTCTCTCAAAAACGGACTTCTGTTAATTAAATCTTCTGTGACTTTCCCAATGGAGTTCATTTCGTGCTTTTTAGTTTTGCAAAATTAACAAAAACACAATAAAAACACGGGGT
>JBDLVK010000091.1:0-3826 GCA_039804825.1 Bacteroidota bacterium | reverse complement strand
GCTGAAAATTGAGGATAACCACTGTAAGGTTTTCCTGCATGTGTTACTTCTAAATTTGCAATGGCAATATCGTGTGATTCAATAATCGGCTTCACAAATTGAAAGCCAGCATCGTAATCGTATGAATCCGTTTTATCGTTTCGCGCAGCATTGATTTGTGGGCCATGCGACATTACATCTCCAACAAATAAAAACGACAGTTCATTTTTCTCTTGTCCAACGACAATGAATGAAAAACAAAACCCAATAAATACTAATGCGATTTTCATAATCGAACCCCTCTAACTTCTAGCTCTATTTTCTTATTTCGGATTAAACAGCAACTGCTGCTTTAATATGTGGATGTGGATCGTAATTCACCAATTCGAAATCTTCATAGGTAAATCCAAAAATATCTTTCACATTTGGATTGATTTTCATTGTTGGCAACGGACGAATATCACGTGATAATTGAAGTTTTGCTTGTTCTATGTGGTTCGAATATAAATGTGCATCACCAAACGTGTGAATGAATTCTCCAACTTCTAAATCACATACTTGAGCAACCATCATTGTCAACAAAGCATAAGAAGCAATATTGAATGGAACACCTAAAAATGTATCGGCACTGCGTTGATACAATTGACAACTTAATTTTCCATCTGCAACATAAAACTGAAACAATGAATGACATGGAGGAAGTGCCATGTTGTCAACGTCCGCAACGTTCCAAGCAGATACAATCAAACGACGCGAATCTGGATTTTTTTTGATTGAATTAATCAAGTTCGTGATTTGATCAATTGTACCACCGTCTTTTGCTGGCCAACTTCTCCATTGATGCCCGTAAACTGGACCTAAATCACCATTTTCATCCGCCCATTCATCCCAAATAGAAACGTTATTGTCTTTTAAAAACTTGATGTTTGTATCGCCTTGAAGAAACCACAACAATTCAATGATAATTGAACGTAAATGCAATTTTTTAGTCGTTACAACTGGAAACCCTTTTGCTAAATCAAAACGCATTTGGTACCCAAAAACTGAAATTGTTCCCGTCCCAGTGCGGTCTTCTTTTTTTGTTCCGTTGTCTAAAATATGCTGTAATAAATCGTGGTATTGCTTCATCTCTTTTATTTCAATTCAAGACTTCGAATTTACAAAAAAACGGAGCTTCGATGAACATGAAGTTATTAAGAAATGGAAGGAATTATTAACGATTTTCAGGTCGAACGTTGAAGAAAAAACTGGTTACAGCGATCAAACTTCCCAGAAGACTTAAAATCCAAGCAATGCGCAAGGCTGGATTCGAATAGCGAAATTCAACGGAGTGTTTTCCAGCTGGAAGTACAATTGACATAAAGTTTAAATCACTTTTGAAGATAGTTACTTCCATGTTATCAACAAATGCTTTCCAGCCTGTGTATTCTTTTTGAAACAAAGTCAATAACTGTTGCTGTTTCACATTTGCCGTTATTGCGAAAGTTGCAGCGTCGTACTTGGTTAAATAGGCTGTATCGCTTTCAAAATTGTGAAGATTTAATTTCTTTAATTTGGTGTAATCGGATGGTGAAAAGAACAATTGTTTCGCTGTAAATAAACTATCTTTTTTGTAGTGTTTCAGTCGTGTTTCGGAAACAATGGAATCACTCAAAAGCACGTTGGGATTCTTTTTTAACTCAGAGAATAATTGCGGATATTCACTTTCAATGTATTCATACGAAGTAAACGAAAAGGAATTAAATCCTTCCGCTGAAAATTGCTTCTGAAACGTCGTTTGATTTTGCCAGTAAGGTTGACCAATGTTAGGTAAATGTCCGCCTTCTTCAATTGAAATTGCCTTTTGTTCTGGAAAACCCAGTGGATATTTTGAAACATTTGAATGTGCTTCCGCAGTTTTCACCTTTTCGTAATAAATGGTTGCAGGAGCGTTCAATTGGGTCGAAATAATTAAATCGATTCCAGCAAGTACAAGTAGTGACAACAGGATTTTTGAACGATCTTTCATTTTCCAAAGCACCAACAAGAATAGGCTAAGAACAATAATTTGAAAAATCGAGTGAAAAGCTACAGCTTGCCAAAAACTCAGTTTTTCATTGTCGTGAAAAAGGTAAGCGCTAAAGAAAGAACCTATATCGAGATAACCTTTTGTCCGTGCAATTAACACTAAAGCAAAAAATAGAATGATTGAACCTCCAGTGAGGTAAATCAGTGGTTTTACTTTCCATTCATTCGATTCAAACTGTTTTTTTAGGAAAACCAAAGCAGTTAAAAGAGCGGCAATGATGAAGAACAAACGAAAAACACTTGGAAAACGAAATACATTCATCATTGGAACAAAGTCAAACAAGATTGCACGAACAGGTAAATATTCTCCTACTGCAGCAGTCAAACTGAACAACCCAAAGAAAAACAATACTTTAATTTCAAGTGGTTTTTTCAAGAATAGTCCTCCGATGAAAAAGAGAAATGCGAACAATCCAAAATAACCATTGCGCATGGAAAGATCCGAATTGAAATAATCGGAATGAATGGTTGTTGTGTAAGGTAAAATGAAGGATACAAATGATTGCGGTGAAAAAGGGGAGAAGAGTGCTTGTTCTAAACTGAAATCTCCTAGGCGAGATAAATAGGGACTAACTTGGTAAATTGAAATAAACAATCCAAGGCACAAAATCACTGTGTAAATCAAAAATAGCGCGTGTCTTCCAATAAAATGCAAAACCGCTTTTTTCGTTTCATTTTTCCATGTTTTAATGAAATAAATCACGAAGAAAATCACGAAAAGATAAAACAAAATGATTGTGAAAGCGGGGTAGCCACCGGTCACCATTAAAAACAAAAAGAAAGCTGCTTTAACGCTGTTCCAATACGATTTTTCGGTGGCAATTTTGAAATAGTATAAAATGACAAAAGGCAACCAAGCCGCACTGATGAGGTAAGGCAAGTGTTGCGCATTACCAACAAAAAGTCCACAGAGCATGTAGGACATTCCTGCAAAAAGTGCTAGTTTTTTTTCAAATTTCAAGTGTTTTGCAAGCAGGTAAAATCCTATTCCGCCCATGAAAACATGAAACCACATTTCGAAGCCCAAGGAATAAACGGTGTAACCATTGAAATAGCCGATCAGCCAAACCATCGGATACCAAGCACCACTTGAAGGATCTGCATGAATGGGATAACCTAAATCTTGGTAAGGATTCCAATAAGGCAATTGTCCATTCTGCAAACATTCACCGATGTGAAAGCGCCACGGATAAAAGCAATCGATGGAATCGAATTTAAGCGGATGAAGATAGAAAACAACCTGAAACAGCGCGGTAATTGCCAATAGCAACATTACGATGTAGGGGAAATAACTTTTCTTGATCATTGTCCCAAAAATAATACAAGCAATTGATTTCAACACATTTTGGAGATATTTCCCTATTTTTAACCCGCTAAGTGCACGAAATGACGAAAATCAGTATTGTAATTCCAGCGTATAAATCTTCTTCAGCATTGGGGAATAATTTGCCTTATTTGATGAATTTTATTGCTGAGAAACAATTGGATGCTGAGGTTTTGGTGGTTGATGATGGTTCGGAAGATAATGGAGCGACTGAAAAAGTGGCGAAGGAAAATGGCTGTCGCTTTCTGAGTTATCCCATCAACAAAGGAAAGGGTGGGGCAGTGCGTTTTGGAATGCAAGAAGCAACTGGTGATGTATGCATTTTTACCGATTCCGATATTCCGTTTGAAACAGATGCCATTGAAAAAATTATTTATTATTTGACCTTCAAAGAATATGACTTAGTCATTGGAGATCGAGGATTGGCGGAATCACATTATTTCGATAAAATTTCCA
>JBDLVK010000090.1:0-21996 GCA_039804825.1 Bacteroidota bacterium | reverse complement strand
CCAAGAACGATTCGTTTGGGGGTTAAATTTGATTTTTAATTCATAAGTAACAGAACATTATGAAAAAGCAACTAATAGCAATTGTACTGGGCGTATCCATGATTTGGTCGAACAGTGCACTTTCGTACTTAGGTCCGAATGATAAAATAGGTGGGGGAGATTTACCTGTACTGAAAGGTGCAAACTGTGCTCCAGCAACAGCAAAACTTATCATGGAATTCAATGATGTGAAAGCATTAATTGAGCAAGGTGGTAGTATGTTCCAAAACCGTGCAACTGGTACGGCTTCTTATGAAGTTCCAAAAGGTAGTGGTTTGCACATCATCTTCGCTGGTGCGTTGTGGATGGGTGGAACGGACGTAAATGGTCAGTTAAAATTAGCTGCATTGCGTTATCGTTCTGGAAATGATTTCTGGCCTGGACCACTAACCGTGACTCCAAACTCAGGAGATTTCAATCCGTTATATCCTGTTGGAGATAATGTGGTACGTGATTTTGGTGAGGCAAACATTGATCCAGATCAGTGTATGGCATACGACAAATTCTACACAATCCGTAAAGCTGAAGTTATTAAATTTAGCTTGTGGTGGGAGTGTAATTCAGTTCCAACTGGCGACGGATGTGATGAAGTTATTGCGAATGGTATCGAACCAGAAGTGTTGAATAGAATTCAAAACTGGCCAGCTCATGGTGATGTTTCTCGTGGTCAGGATTATTACTTGGCTCCTTTCTATGATCGCAATGCTGATGGTGTTTATAACGTTGAAGATGGTGACTACCCTTGGTACGATGATATTTTAGGAAGAGATGACATTGAGTGTGGAATCGACCGTCGTATTTCTTTGTTCGGTGACGAAACTAACTGGTGGGTATTCAATGATAAAGGAAACATTCACACTGAAACAAATGGTGATCCAATCGGTATGGAAATTCGTGCACAGGCGTTCGCTTTTGCAACGAATGACGAAGTGAATAAAATGACATTCTATAACTACGAGTTAATCAATAGAGGAACTCAAACGTTATACAATACATTCTTTTCACAGTTCTTAGATGCTGACGTTGGTAACTATGCAGATGATTATGCTGGTTGTGACGTATCTAGAGGACTAGGTTACATGTACAATGGTGACTTGAACGATGAAAATGATGGTGGTAAATTAGGATATGGTACAAATCCTCCAGCAATTGGTGTTGACTTCTTTGAAGGTCCTTATCAAGATGCAGACGGTGTTGATAACGTTGGTCCTTATTTAGATGAAACAACAAATACAATTGTAACACCTTCAGTTCTTGCTGCAATTGCTGGAAACGGTATTGTTTACAAAGGTGTTGGTATTGGTTATTCTGATGGTATTGTTGACAATGAGCGTTTTGGTATGCGTCGTTTCACATACTTTACTTCTACTGCCAACTTCCCATATTCAGATCCAACTACTGCTGCACAGTACTACAACTTCATGAGTGGTACTTGGGCCAATGGTTCAGAAATGGTTTATGGTGGATTGGGTTACCAAGCATCTTCAGGTGGTACTTCTGTTGCTTCAGATTACATGTTCCCAGGTGATTCAGATCCTTTGTTCTGGGCAACTGCTGGAGAAGACATGGTTGCGCAAGGTTTCCCGAATGGTTGGGATGAAACAACGAACAATAACCCTGCGGGTGACCGTCGTTTCGTTCAGTCTGCTGGTCCATTTATTTTGAAGCCAGGTGCTGTTAACAACATTACTGTAGGTATGGTTTATGGTCGTGGATCGGATGGTACGTTATTAGGTTCTGTAAACGCCATGAAACGCGCTGATACGAAAGCACAAGCATTGTTCGATGCATGTTTCAAAATTATTGATCCGCCTGCAGCTCCAAAATTGACGATTCAAGAGTTGGAAAATGAATTAATCTTGATGATTGAAAATCCAGCTTCATCGAATAACAGAGGAGAAACGTATGAACAAGAAGATGAAATTAACATTTCAGATCCAACAGTAGACCGTTTCTATCGTTTCGAGGGATACCAAATATTCCAGTTGAAAAGTGAAGACGTTTCGATTGCAGATATTTACGATACAGAGAAATCTCGTTTGGTTGCACAATGTGATATTAAAAATGACATTAGTCGTATTATTAACTTCGAATTCGATGAGGATTTAGGTTACTCGGTTCCAGTTGAAAAAGTGGATGGTGAAAATACAGGTATTCGTCACTCATTCCAAGTTACTGAAGATGAGTTTGCTTCTGGAACACGTAAATTGGTGAACCATAAAACATATTACTACATTGCTGTAGCATATGCATACAATCAATTCAAAGAGTACGATCCAAATGATCCGTTATTATTAGACGGACAAAAAATTCCTTACATTTCTTCTCGTTTGAGTTATGATGGTTCTGCAATTAGTTCTATTGCAGCAATTCCTCACAACCCAACTCCTGAAGCAGATGGTACTGCTCAGCGAATTGAGTATGGTTCTTCTCCACGTATCACACGTTTAGACGGTTATGGAAATGGAAACAGAGCCTTAGAATTCACAACATCTACGTTAAACGCTGTATTGAACAATGGATTTGTTGAAAATCCTGAGTACGATTACGGTTCAGGTCCAATTGGAATCAAAGTGGTGGATCCATTGAACTTGGCGAATGGTTATTTTGAATGTAAGTTTAGAGACTATACAACGTCAAATAGAAATGGTGCTGATTCTGCGCTTTGGACGATTTATCGTTACGACCAGAAAGGTGGAAACATTATTGACTCAGTAGAATCTGAAAAAACAATTTCTACGAACAATGAACAAATCATACCACAATGGGGTATCTCAGTGCAAATTGAACAAGTATTGTATGAAGAAACAACTCCGAATACTTCTTATTTGAATGTTACGGATATGATTTCCTCTTCAATTACGTTCGCCGATTCATCTAAGCGTTGGTTGACGGGTGTTACGGATAACGATGCAACAAATTACCCAACAAACTGGATTCGTTCAGGGGACTATGCATCTACCGCAGATGATTGTTTACCAAATGAATTACCATGGGCAAATCCGTGTAACTATGATGATATTGCTGGATTAGATCCTGATAAGAAATTTGCGAAAATTTTAGGAGGAACAATTGCACCACATACCTTAGTTGGATATGAAGCTGATTATATGCCTATTGCCTATTATAACTTAACATCTCCGGGTGCTGCGAAAAGTAATGCTTCAATTAGTTTCTTACCTAGTGTGAACATTGTAATTACTTCTGATAAATCACTTTGGACAAGATGTCCTGTTATCGAGTTAGGTAGAGACCAAGCATTAAACGTTGGTTCTGCTAAACCAGGTGAAATGAGAAACAGTCCAAGTGTTGATAAAGATGGTAACGATGATGGAAGCGGAACAGGTATGGGTTGGTTCCCAGGTTACGCTGTAGATTTGGAGTCAGGTGCTCGTTTATACATGGCATTTGGTGAGAACTCTTTCTTGGGTGCTGAAGGTGGGGCTGATATGATTTGGAATCCTTCAGATCGCATTGCTGATGCTGTTGGTAATCCATTAATGGGTGGTGTTCAACCAATCTATGTATTCTCGTACAAACAAAAAACGATTAACAATTTCTCTAACGGTTTCGATTTCCCAGCTTATGTAAAAGCAGATGCTGAAACCCTAGCTGGAAATGTCTTGTACCAAAAAATGTTGCAAATTGAAGGTAACTCTGCTGCTGCAAAACGTGAGGTATATGGAAGTTTATCTTGGATTGCGAATCCATTATTAACAGAAGGTCAAACGCAATTGGCAACTGATGTAACGATTAAATTGCGTATCAACAAAGAATACAAGAACTTTGTAGGATCTGGAGAAAATGGTGGTAAACCAATGTACTCGTGGTCGATGGACGATATCTCAACAGTAACTGCTAGTAAAGATCAATTGGCTGAAGCGTTGAAAATGATCAATGTTGTACCTAATCCATACTACGCATTCTCTGAGTATGAGCGTTCAAGATTAGATACACGTGTTAAAATCACAAACTTACCTGAAAGATGTACGGTTAAGATTTACTCTACAAACGGTAAATTGGTAAGAACATTTAAGAAAGATAGTCCGATTACTTCATTGGATTGGGATTTAACAAACCACAAAGGAATTCCGGTTGCGAGTGGTGTTTACCTAATTCATGTTGATGTTCCAGAAGTGGGTGAAGTAATTCTTAAATTCTTCGGTGGGGTTAGACAAGTTGACTTACAAGGTATTTAATCGGATAAAATTAATTGACTATGAAAAATTCAATCATAACTTTTAAAAATGTATTTATCGCTGGAGTTGTATTTTGCAGCTTCGCGGTAAACGCAGGAAATGAAGACCGTGTAGGATCTGCTGGTGCTTCATACATGCTTGCAAACCCTTGGGCTAGAGGTGCTGCTGCTGGTGATGCTGGTATTGCAAATCTGAATGGTCTTGAAGCAACATTTTCAAACATTGCTGGATTGGCATTTGCTGATAAAACGCAAATTAAATTCAATCACAGTAACTGGATGGGGCAAGCAGGCATTGCATTTAACAGTGTTGGTTTAGCACAACGTATTTCTGAGTCTGATGTGATCGCAGTAAGTGTTCAATCTATGAATTACGGTGAAGTTGAAATTACAACGGTTGCCAATCCTGAAGGTGGAATTGGGTTCTTTACTCCAAGAGCAAATATCTTCAACATCGGTTACGCGCGTTCTTTCTCTGCTTCTATCTATGGTGGTATTAACTTCAAAGTGATCTCTGAAAGTATTTCTAATATGAAAGCGAATGGGGTTGCAATTGACGCTGGTATCCGCTATGTTACAGGTGATAGAGACCATATCAAATTTGGTATCGCGTTGAAAAATGTTGGTCCTGTAATGAAATACAAAGGTGATGGTTTAGCACAACAAATTACATACAACAGTACAGGTATTATTGCATCGTTGGAAGAGCGTTCAGCTTCATTTGAAATGCCATCGTTATTAGCGATTGGTGGTTCGTATGATTTCATGTTTAATGAGAACAACAAATTGAACTTAGCACTTGGCTTTACTGCGAACTCATTCTCGTATGACCAATACCGTTTAGGATTGGATTATGCGATGACTCGTGAGAAAATGGCCTTCAATTTAAGAGCTGGTTTCGTTTACGAGAAAAAATTGTTCTCTGCTGAGAATCGTTCAAATGCATTAATCGGACCAACTGCTGGTTTCTCAATTGACGCATTAGTGGGAAAAAGCAAAAATGCATTGGGTATTGAGTATGCTACTCGTTTTGCTGGTATATTTGGTGTTATTCATACAATTGGAGCGACAATCAATTTGAAATAAACAAAGAGTTTTATATATTTGTTGAACAAGAGAGTCCCATGGGCTCTCTTGTTTTTGTTTATTATACTGATTAAATCATAATTACATGTCACAAATAAATTATTATACTGAAGAGGGATTAAAAAAATTGAAAGATGAGTTACACCACATGAAAACGGTGCAACGCCCTGCTATTTCAGACCAAATTGCTGAAGCACGTGATAAAGGTGATTTATCGGAGAATGCTGAATATGATGCTGCTAAAGAGGCTCAAGGTTTGTTAGAAATGAAAATTTCTAAAATGGAAGGGATTCTCGCAAATGCTCGTTTAATTGATGATTCAAATATCGATACTTCAAAAGTTTTCATCTTATCAAAAGTGAAAATTAAAAATGTTACGAATGGAATGGAAATGGAGTACATGTTGGTCGCAGAAAATGAAGCAGATTTAAAAGCAAAGAAAATCTCTGTTGAATCTCCTTTTGGAAAAGGTTTGCTAGGCAAAAGTCAAGGCGAAATTGCAGACATTCATACACCGAATGGAATTGTTCAATTTGAAGTAATGGAAATTTCACGTTAATGAGTTCAATTTTTTCAAAGATTATTGCCGGAGAAATCCCTTGTCATAAAGTAGCTGAGAATGATCAATTCTTGGCTTTTTTAGATATTATGCCACTCAAAGAAGGTCATGTGTTAGTGATTCCAAAGGTAGAGGTTGATTTTATTTTTGACATGGAAGATGATCTTTTAGGAGATATGATGGTGTTTGCAAAACAAGTTGCCCAACAAATGAAACGTGCCTTGCCATGTAAGAAAATTGGTGTTACCGTTATCGGTTTGGAAGTTCCACATGCACACATTCACTTGATTCCAATTGATTCAGTTACTGACATGGATTTCTCAAAACCTAAGCTGAAACTTGAAATTGCACAGTTGGAAGAAATTGCTCAATTAATAAAAGCACAATCTTAATCACCTTACCTTACAATAAATCATGATTTTTAATTCACTTGATTTTGCATTATTCTTGCCAATCGTATTTGTATTGTATTGGTTTGTGACGAATAAAAGTTTGACACTGCAGAATATTCTTTTGCTGGTTTCAAGTTATTTCTTTTATGCTTTTTGGGATCCACGATTTTTACTCCTACTAATGTTCTCAACATTTCTGGATTACTTTACAGGAATTCGCATGCACGATGCAAATGGGCATAAGTGGAGGAAGTTCTGGTTCTGGTTAAGCATAAGCGTGAATGTTGGGTTCTTAGCCGTCTTTAAATATTACAATTTCTTTGCTGAATCGTTTGCTGGTTTATTGGAAAATTTCGGACTTCATGTAGAAGTTTGGACCTTACAAATTATTCTTCCAGTTGGAATCTCATTCTATACTTTCCATGGACTTTCCTATGTCATTGACATTTACAAAGAACGGATCAAGCCTGAACGAAATTTTGTCGATTATGCTGTTTTTGTTAGTTTCTTTCCCTTACTTGTGGCGGGTCCAATTGAACGAGCAACACACTTATTACCGCAGATTCAAAAGAAACGTGTATTCGATTATTCGCAGGCTGTAGATGGCTTAAGACAAATTCTTTGGGGCTTATTCAAGAAAGTTGTGGTAGCCGATGGATGTGCTGAATATGCCAATATGATTTTTAATGGTGCGGATGATTATTCAGGTTCTACTTTAGTAATGGGTGCTATTTTCTTTACCTTCCAAATCTATTGTGATTTCTCAGGATATTCGGATATTGCGTTAGGGACAGCTCGATTATTTGGGATAGAACTATTGCGCAACTTTTCATACCCCTATTTTTCGCGAGATATTGCTGAATTCTGGAGAAGGTGGCACATATCCTTGTCAAGTTGGTTCAGAGATTATTTATACATTCCATTGGGTGGAAGTAAAGGTGGAACATGGATGAAAATCAGGAACACCTTCATCATATTTGTTGTGAGTGGATTTTGGCATGGGGCTAATTGGACCTTTATTGTTTGGGGTGCGTTAAATGCTTTGTACTTTATGCCATTGATGCTTACGAATTCAAATCGTTCTAACTTAGAAATTGTAGCACAAGGGAAGTACTTTCCAACGGTTCGAGAATTACTTGGGATGGTGATTACATTTATTATGGCTGTGTTCGGCTGGATTTTCTTCAGAGCGCAAGACATGACGCATGCAATAAAGTACATTCAAGGAATTTTTACGGATGCCTTGTTTAAGAAACCTGATTTACCTGAATTAGCTGATTTAACCATCTTCTTTATTTTCTTTATGTTGATCATTGAATGGATTGGAAGAGAAAATAAATATGGTTTGGAGCAATTTGGAAAACGCTGGTACAATCCAATTAGATGGTTGTTCTATAGCTTCTTAATCGTATGCATTATTGTTCTTTCTGGTAAAGAGCAAGAGTTTATTTACTTTCAATTCTAAGCCGTGAAGAAATTTTTAATTCGATTGTTGATTTTTGGGGCTTTCTTTTTTGCCTTGGATAAATTGTTCATTTTCGTTAGAAATGCGTCACCTGATTTAGAGGTGGATAGACGTTTGGAAATGATCATGAAAGGAGAAGTGAAATCGGATATCGTGGTACTTGGCTCTTCGCGTGGAGCAAGAAGCGTGATTGCTGAGCAACTCACAGATACCTTAAAAACATCAGCGTATAATTTGGCATTTCCTGGTTCAGATATTACTTTTCATGAGTACGTGTTGGAATCAATTTTGACAATCAAAGGAAATAAAAAGCCGAAATTGGTTGTTTTGGTGGTGGATGATTCAGATGAATTGAAGCCAAGTAAATCATTGAAGTTTCGTTTAGACCGCATGTATCCACTGGTAAAATACAAAGCGATACGCGACAAAATGGTTGAACGTAAAGAGAAAAAACCAATTGTAAATGAATTGTTGGTATTGCATCAGTTGAATAAAAGTAATTTCTTGTTCAAGCAACGCAAATTCACGAAAAATGATTCGATTATGCCATGTGGATCTATGCCAATCAGTCATCAGAAAAAAACATTTGATAAAAAATTCGGAACAGAACCATATAACTACTCACGTGAAGACGAGTTAATTCAGAAGATTAAAGCCATGCGCTCACTCGTGAAAATGTGTAAGGATAATAACATTCAATTGATCATTGCAATTCCACCAAACTTTAGAAAAACAACGATTGGTTTCAAAGAACGAATGGAAGATATGCTGAATGGTTATGGTTTAGTTTGGACGTATGATGAAACGAAGCCTGAATACAGTAATCCAGACTACTTTTTTGACAATGCGCATTTACAAAAAATTGGTTCGATTGTTTACACTGGGGAGTTTGCCCATTACTTAAAAGCGTCCAAAATTCTGAATAAAAACTAGTTCTTTTTTGGAGCTGGTTTCGTTGGTCCTTCGATGTTCACAGACTTTTTGTAGGTATACCATTCACAATTTTTCTTTACATACAATGTGATGGTATATTTTCCTGGTTTTGAATAATAATGTTTCGCATTTTTTTGGCGAGATGTTTTCCCATCACCAAATTCCCAAAAATAACTGGATCCTCCAACTGATTTGTTGGTTAAAGTAACACTCAACCATTTCTCAGTAACTGTAAAACTAACTTTTGGTTTGATTTTATTCGGCTCAATTTGAACTGTATCAAGCTTGTATTTCTTGTAATAAGAAAGCACATATTTGGCAGCAGTTTGCTCAATTTGCTGTGCTACATCTTCAGTTACCTTCTTAGGCGCTTTGCCATCTATCGGTGATTCTTTGTAAATAGCCGCATAGAATGTACATGCAGCAACAAAACTTCCATAAGGACTTGGATGAGCATTGTCAGGCGCATACAAATTGGTTTCTGGATATTTTTCACGCATCGTCTTCCAAACCATGCCTACAGGGGCAATTGGATATCCACCAGTCGCTTCGCTCAATTGAAGATATCCTTTTTGAATGCGCTCTTGCATAAGTACATATGTGTCTTCTGGAATAGAATCGGTATAACCATTGGCATATCCCCAAGTCATGTAATAGTAAATTTTTATGCATGGATTGTATTTCTTCAAACTATCAATCAATTGTTGAGCGTACGGTATTGTTTCTTTAGCAATAGTTGCTGAATCGTACGATAATTCTCTACTAAATCCTTGAATAAAGACATAATCCCAATCTTTAGCCTGCATTTTTTTGTAGGTATTTGCGCGCTCAGTATGTCCTTTCAACGTGCTACCACTTACAGCAATCGTATCACCAAATACGTATTTGCCTTTTGAATTGGCTAAGTTTTGATAAATTTTACATAACGCATTCATATGCGTATAACTATTTCCAATAAACAAGACATTTGTAGGCTGAGCGTAGGAATAAAATCCCCATAAAAGAAAGACGGCAAGTAGTCGGAACATTACTTATTTTTTTTAAAAGAGAATACGTTCATAAATCGTGAATAGATACGTTCCAATGGTTCTATATAGTTGACCATTATTATAAACAACGCGATAAATGCTAATGAAATACTAAAAGACGCAACTGGTCCTAAATTCATATCAAAAGCCAACGGTTTTAAACCAAAACCAAAAATTCCGCCATACAGAATAATCACATGGACAACATAAATTGGTAGTGTGTTCTGACCGATTTTAAGGAATAATCGTGCCTTGACATTCCAATAAGAATCAACAAGCATAAGAATTCCAAGCAGTGAAACGACTTGGCCAAAACGAATAAAGGCTGTAGCATTTAATTCATACGTGCCATGATTTGTCAGTCCGATGTATTCTGTAAATTGATCGACTTCACGAAATATCAGTTGTATAAAAACACTAAATAGCACACCAATTACGAGAAAACAAGTTCCAAACCACCATTCTTTTGCCTTGTGCTCAAAGGTTCGAATAAGACTTCCTAACATTCCTCCAAGTATGGTATATCCAGAATAACGAACAAAACTGAAATCAGAATATTGACCGTAGAACATGTTTTGTATGAATTTCGGAGCCCCTGCAGGATAATAAGTTGGAACCGATTTTACACCATCTGCAATCAATTGTTCCTGTCCTTGGATGTAGTCTTTCATAAAGCCATAGAAGAGAAAAATAATGAGTCCAGCAATTAAATAGTAGAGATAAAGCGGACCTTTATTAATCAATTTGAAAACGCCATAAATCAACAACAAGAAGAAGATGCCAAAACCAATGGATTGAAGAACATGGAATGCATAGAACCAATCAAAATGAAATTCTGAGTTGTAATAGAACGATTGTCCGATGCTCCACAAATTTAGTTGGATAAAATATCCCCAAAAGATCAATTCACGAACACGTTTAAATCCCTTTTTTACGCGTATATTTTCAAAGTACTTGATGCTGTTATTCGCGGAAAGTAAGTAAACGAAAATAAGTCCGGTTACCGTAAAAAACAAAGGAGATGTTAAACCGTGAATGTTGTGCCAAATTGAATATAACCAATACGAATCTTTGCGGTATTCACTCGATAATGCTGCTCCCGTAAAATGACCTTCAAGCATTAAAAGTATCGCAATTGAACGAGCCATGTCGATGAACTTTAACCGAGGTCGCTTATCAATAGGAGATTCAAATGCCTGTGTCATGTTTTAATTTTGAGCAAAGATAATAAAAGCCAATTGAGATTGATATTAAAATCCTTCACCATTAACCATAATAATCAGTGGATTCGGATAGTTTTCGAAATTGAGCTTTGAACTAAATGAAAACAAACCAGCAGGTAAAGGTTTGTTTGATGTGTAAGTAATTTGTACACTCGATTTCGCAGGAACAATTTTCGGACAAGTGATGGTCAAATATTCCTGATCAACACTGAATTTTTCAATCGTTAATGGTTCATCACTTTTATTGGTCAATGTCACTGTTTTTGTGAAACTCGCTCCTTGTTTGATGGCCTGTAAATCAATGAATCGAGGTGAAACGGAAGTAATAAAAGCCAAGCTATCTTCGGTCAAATAATCGACACTTTGTATTTCAATCTTTCGCTCTATCGCTGCTGAACGCGAATAAACTGAATTCTTTTGATCATGGAAATTATCACTCGTTAACTTATTGGCCGTATATTCTCCGAAAGGAACTTGCGTAAAAATTACCTTTCCACCATTTGGCGCAGTGTTCGTTAAATACGGTTTAAAAACACCATTATCGTATTGCATCAAATAATTCACCAAGGAACTAATTCTGCGTTTCGTCAAATTCACATTGTAATCAGTTTTAGCCAAGGGACTCGCAAATCCTTTCACAGTTATATTGATTTTGGCTCCTTTTTTCAATTCTTCCAAGAGCAAATCTCGAAATAGAATCAAGTCTTTCACACCTTGATCGACATATTCAATGAAAAAACTTTCGATGTCTTCTTTGGCTTCATCGGCTTTTTCATTTACCAAACCAGCTGAATATTCTTGTTGATATTTCTCCAACATGGCACGGTATTCACCATATCCAGTAATGTAATTTACACGTGTCAATGTATCGCGTGATTTTGGGTCAGGACAATCGTTGTGAAAATACAAGGTAACCGGAAGTCGCTTGTTCAAGTCAGCCAAAGTTTCAACGGGAGTAGGAGGAATGATAATGACAGGTGGATGTGCCGTAAAGATATCGGAACAGCACGTTGGGTTTTTACTGTAAAGTACTCCAATGCGGTTGCTTGAAAAATAACTCGTATCTCCTGATTTGAAATAATAAATGTCATTCGCAGGACTATTGAAAGGCATTCCTATATTTTCAGGCGCTTCAAAAACAGTTGTAAATTGAGAACTGTGAATGTCATAACCTCCGAATCCATCATGCCAGCTCGATGAAAAGTATAGTTTTTTCGCTTTCTCATCCCACCAAGGACTCAATTCATTATCGATCGAATTCAGCGTCTTTAGGTTGCGAACTTTCGAATATTGATTTCCGTTTTTTATGATTGAATACCACAAATCCATTCCGCCTTCCGTTCCTTCTCGATCCGAAGCAAAAAACAACACTTCGTTTCCTTCCAATAATCCAATGTGCGGCATCGTTGTATTGCTTCCCGCTTCATTGATGATTTCACCCAAAGAATCAATCATGAACCACTTGTTGTCGCGATAGGAAGCAACCATGATTTTACACTTGTAATTGTAGCTTTCGTCCTTGCACAAACTAAAATAGAATCGGGTTCCATCCAATGAAAAACTCCCATTTCCGGTATTTAATTTTTCAAAAAATAAATCTTCAATGCGTTTGGAAGGTTCAAAAACTGAATCTAATTTGGACGAATACAAACGCGTTTTGTAGTCGTTTGTGTATACTTCTTCAGATGAACTAACAGAATCTGCTCGAAGCGAAGAAAAATACAATACAGCATTCCATAAATTGTGACCAAATTCAGAGTTTGGTGTGTTTACAGTTTCCGGAAGTCGATGAAATACAACATCAGCTGTATCTTTTACGGCAGCTTTGGCCCACAAACACGATTCAAGTTCACGTTTTGCTTTGATATACATGTAGGATTTTTTATCCTTCGTGAATTTTTTCTTGGCTTTCTTAAAGGTTTCAATTGCTGCATCGTATGAACCATTTTGTTTTTGCATCAAGCCATAATTGATCAGCGACATCGGGTAAATACCACCTTCTTCTCGTTCATATACTTTTCCGTAATAATATTCTGCTTTTCGGTAATCTTTATAAGCTTTCAAGGTTTCTGCATAATTCCATAAAATCGAAACAGAATTTGAATCCAATTCCATGGCTTTTTCATACAATTCAACAGCGTAGTAATAGTCGCCCTTTTCATATTTCTCTTGAGCATATTTCAAGTAGCTACCCAATTTTGATTGCGCATGAAGTCCACCAATAAGCGTGAAGAAAAAGACAACAATTAAATATAATCTGGGCATACGCGATGAGCGATTTTTTTCGGTTTAAAGTGATTGAGAATATAACGGGCTGCTACTTCGAATCCACCGCGTGCATTACTCGCTGGAACCAATTTTGAAACGTTGATGTCATAACTTAATCCAACAAACCAATCTTGGAAATCCATTCCTATACTCAAATAACCCGCATCACGATTTCTGAACCACATTCCTGCATATAATGCACGATAGTTTCCGGCTTTTTCAACCAAGGTGTATTTTATGCTAGAACCTAAGATCAACTCGCGGTATTTTCCTTGAACGGAAAATTGAATAGATGGAACTAAATCCCAATCAGGGTCCAATTTGAACAATCCTTTTGAAAACACATTTACACGAATATCTCTTGGTATAACTTGCGTGTAGAATCCTTGGTTGGGACGATTCAAATTATAAACACCGATTCCACTGATCACTTTGAAACGTTTATTTTTATAGAATTCATGAATTGCTCCTAGTCCTACTGAAAAATTTGTCTTACGATCGGTTTGAAAGGTTTCACCAGTGGGCAAGGATGGATCATAAGTGATTCCGTTGAATTGATTGTCAAAATAGAATTGATCCCAATTGACTTGTCGATGGTTCATACCAATGTTCAACCCTGGTCGCAGAATATGTGTTGAATCTTTCGTAAGCTTAAGCAAGTAAGAGAAATTCCCTTGCAATTCGATTGTACGCAATTTACCATCACCGACAACATCATGGAAAAAAGAAAGCCCAACTCCTAAATTAGGCAAGGAACGTAAGCGCGTATCGGCGGAAAATGAAAAGGTGCTGAACGGAACGGTAACACTCCTCCATTGATTTCTGTAATTTGATATAAACCGATAGTCACCGTTAAAATGACCAGCATGACCTGGATTTTGGTACAATTGATTATCGTTGAATTGTGACCAATGAACATCTTGACCTAAGCTACGAATGGCAAAGGAAAAAACACTAAGTAGTAAGAGTGCTCCGATTCTCAAATCAATGGTATTTGAAGATGAAATTACAAAAAATAAAAATAGAATCATCAACAGAGTCAATACATGTGGTAAGTAGTCCATCAAACTACTTAATTTTAAGGAAGATTGACGTTTTTTAGGTGGAACTTAGTAGGGTGTTCTAAGTAGTTCTACTGATATGTAAATTGTAAGTGTTCAATTCTTTTGAACGAAGGCTCAAATGGTTGAATTTAGTCGAAAGCATTTAACGAAATCACCATGAAACCACAAACAAATGCAAAGATAAAATCAGTACCCGCTGGTTTTATAACAGAAAAAATACGAGCGTTCAAACATATTGACCAGCATGCAACGGTTGATGTGGCTTTGAACAAAGTTTCCAATTCATTCAAGTTGTTTTTAAAGGGAATCTTACACTTTTTACAGTTACTCTTTTTACCACAAACAGTAAGCAAAAATCTTCTCGTTGTAATTCCAGAAAAACAATTCAATCCGAATGATTCGTATGTCTTCATTATTGGAGAAAGGTATAAAAACTAGGTTAACGCTAATGACATCTTGTTTTGATTCTTACGCATTATGCAAACGAATCAGATACCTACTTAAAAAAGTTGATCATTAAATAAACTCAGACCGTATTTAGATAAATCAATTAACGACAGTATCTGATTCCAAACCAAGGGTTTTCATTTTGAAAATCCTTGGTTTCAATAAAACTAAGAACTTGTATAGAGACCCTTCTACGTATTTATGCTTATTTACCCTTTTTACCCAGTGAAAAATTTTAGCCTGATGTCAAGAAGGCTCATATTTGAAGAGAATCCAAAACCAAATTGCCATGAAGCCACCGAAAAACGTAAAACAAATAGTTGCACCTAAAAATTCTTTTGGTACGACTGAACTTCAATCGAATCGACTAATCAAAATAAGAAAAGAGATTTTTCCTCTTCGATTTTTAAGACAAAAAAAAGTGTTTAAACATGCCTTAAATAAATTAATGGATGCTTTTATTCATTTAATACGTGAAACAGAATTAAACATTAAAATATATAGAACATTGAATCACGAACGAGTTTTGCCAAACCATAAACATCGAAACTTCAGAGCGAATCAATCAAGTTTAAATTAACCCTGTGAATACACCAAAAATTCTGATTATGAAAACAAAATTTAACCACTCTAGTAAAATCAAGCGCAACTCTTTTGCTTTTATGCAAAAAATGGCTTTGATCTTGGCTGTTCTTTTAGTTTCGGTTGTGAATTATGCCCAAACAGCAGCCTCTCAAATGGATGTGACAGGATCAACATCTACGAATACGATTTCCAATAACACAGTTTCTTATGTCGACAACAGCATTGTTGTAACAGCAAATGGAACGATTAATGGATTCATCGTTACGATTACAGATAGTTACACATCAGGAGACGTTTTGTCGTATACTGGTTCTTTGCCATCTGGTGTAACGGCAACAGCATTTAATACTTCGACAAGAAGTTTGGTGTTTACAGGATCCACAACGGCTGCAAACTGGCAAGACTTATTGCGTCGTGTAACCTTACAAACAACTTCTGCAACTTGTTTTCCGGAGAGTCGAAAAGTTGCTTTTATTGCAGGAGATTGTTATTTCAACCCATTGAATGGGCATTTCTATCGTTACCGTTCAACAACAGAATATTGGACAGTTGCAAGAGCGTATGCCGAAACGCAGTCGTATTTCGGTCGAGTAGGTTACTTAGCAACAATATCTGAACAATCAGAAAACAGCTTCATTTCAATTCTGATTGGTCAAAACTCATGGATTGGTTGTTCGGATAATTATGCAGAAATAAATACAGCTGCTGGTTATACAAAATATGCTTCTCAAACTACAGCTGAAGGAAAATTCCATTGGGTTACAGGTCCAGAAAAAGGAACACAAATTCGTTTAGGAAATGCTGTAGCTCCAAATGTTGGAGGCGCTGTTGCAGGTGTTTATCAAAATTGGGGTGGTTCTGAGCCAAATGATTACCCAACAACAAACACCACAACATTGAGTCAAGAGGATTATGGTCACATGTATTCAGGAACAGGTGGTATCTGGAATGACTTCCCAAATAACCAGTCGATTGGTAGTGTAATTGAATTCGGTGGAATGCCGTTGGATAATACAAATTCTCAAGTTGTTTTCTCACGAAACATTTACATCAATGGTGCTCCTTCAGGTTCAATAAGCGGAGGAAACACTACTGTATGTTCGGGTGGAAGTGCAACATTAACATTGTCAGGTCTTTCCGGTTCAGTCGTTCGTTGGGAATATTCTTTGGATAATTTTTTAACTGCTGGTACTACAATTTCAAACACAACAACAACTTTGAGTTTAACAGGAATTACGGAAACACGCTACTATCGTGCAATTGTGAATAGCTCTTCAGGTTGTTCAAGTTTAGCAACATCGTCAACGCCTGTCTATGTTTCAAATACAATTGCAGGTAACATTGTTGCAGCAAATAATACAATTTGTCCTGGTTCTCAAGCAGCATTCACACTTTTCGGAAACAGTGGTAATGTGATCAATTGGCAGCTATCAACTAGTTCAACCTTTGCTTCTGGAAATACAACAATTGCGAATACAAGTACAACGATGAGCTATACTTTATCAAGTACAGGAACGTATTATTTCCGTGCTCAAGTGCAAAATAACGGATGTACTGCTGTTTATACACCTGGTTACACAATTACTGTAACATCTGGAACTGCTCCAGTTGGAGGAACTGTTTCAAGTGCTGAACATTGTGGTGGATCGAATTCTGGAACGCTTACACTTTCTGGACACACAGGAACCATTACAAAATGGCAATATTCAGTGGATGGAGGTATTGTTTGGACCGACATTGCAAATACGACAACTTCTCAAGCTTATTCAAGTATTACGAGTAACAGAATGTACCGTGCACAATTGACAAATGGGTCTTGTGGAACAGCATATAGTACTGCCGGTACAATCACTGTATACGGGTCAACTGTTACAAAGTGGTTGGGGACAACTAGCACAGATTGGGGAACAGCATCGAATTGGTGTGGAGGTATTGCAGACAATGGAATGGACGTAGTTGTCTCAAGTTCGGCACCAAATAATCTTGTCCTTGATCAAGCTCGACTTGTAGGAAGTTTTGATTTCAATGGTTCGAACAAGATTATCATCCTTGGTAACAATAACCTTACAGCTAATGGATTCACAGGTACTTCTTCGTTGAATTACGTGCAAACAAACGGTACGGGAAAATTGAAAATGAACGTTGCAAACAATACAACCGTGTTGTTCCCAGTTTCAAACTCTTCATACAACCCTGTATCAATTACAAATAACACCGGAAGTTCCGATGATTTCTCTGTTCGCGTGTTGGATGAGGTGTATGCGAACGGTTTAACTGGAGCAGTGATGACCACATCACGCATCAAACGCACGTGGGATATTTCAAAAACGTATGCAAACGGTGGAAGTGGAATTAACTTTAACTTCAATTGGAACCCAGCGGAAGTTTACAATGTTTCTACACCAATGTTGAATCACTATAACGGAACAGATTGGGATGCGCAAACAGGAGCTTCCTCGAGTACAGCAAATAGTATGACCTATTATGGCTACACAGGAACGTTTTCGCCATTTGCAATTAGTAACTCAGGAGATCCACTTCCTGTAACATTAACACAATTCTCAGCGCAATGTGAAGAAGACAATGCAACAATTGAATGGCAAACTGCTTCAGAGCACAATGCTGAAATGTTTGTAATCGAAAGAAGTTCAAACGGCAAAGATTGGACGGTTGTTGATGAGGTATCAGCTGCGGGTAATAGTAATACAACAATTGATTACATGTACAAAGATTTCGATCGCGCAAGAGGTGTTAACTACTACCAATTGCACCAAGTGGATGTCGATGGAAAATCAGTTACCTACGGGCCAATATCTGCAACATGTGATGTTGAAGTAGTTGAAATTGCGGTTTATCCAAATCCAACTGATGGTGAGTTTGCTTTGGAAATTTCAGCTCCTCATTCAGAAACATACCAAGTGATTCTAGAAACTGCTGATGGAAACAGAATCAGTGACACTGAATACCAAATCAAACAAGGAATGAATATGATCCCGATGCATGCGAAAGATTTAGATGCAGGAATCTATTTTATCCGTGTCATTAACGGTTCAGATTCATACTTGAAAAAAGTCAGTATTAAATAAATACGAGGCAGGGATTTTACGTATAAAGTCCCTGTTTTCTATGTGATTAAGTTAAAGTGTTTAGTGTGAAATACGTGATTATACGTATTTCACTTAAACATGTTTAAAAAGTGAAGTTTCACTCGATATCTTAATGGATATTTGGTGTATGATTTCATCGCCTCGAAACCGATGACATTAAACTAAAGCTTATGAAAAAGTTTAATTCAATTCTGATAAACCCAAAATTAACAGTGTTAATGATGCTGGTTTTTGGTGGAATGATCCTGCATGCCCAAACTTACAATGTCGCATACAATACGATTAATTTTGGTGGCACTGGAGTTACGATCACAAACAAAGTTGGAACAGGAACATCAGTCAATAACATCGTTTTGTACCAAAATGTAATAACAATCGGTGGACAGCAAATCGATGCAATTGTTAGAACCCAGGAATTGAACAATGGTACTATTTCTACTTATGATTACACAGGTACGTCGTCAACTGCTTCAAATAACCTCCCAAGCTTTTTTTCGCCCCAATTTAATTTTGGAACCAATGGTGGATATGCCGTGTTTAAAATTCAATTTATTCTAGGTGGTTCTTATAATAATACAACGAATACAGGTACATCAATTACACTTCAAAATGTTCGATTAAATACATATGATTTGGATGGTAACGGCACAGCTGGAACAAATCAATATGCAGAGTTTGGAGGTTTTGTAAGTTCCGAATTGGCAAATCCAACCAATATTGCAATGACTTATAATAGTTCATTAGGGTTGACAAAATTCAGAACTTCTATTTCAACTAATACTACGGATGTTACTGACGTAAAGAATAGAGTGCGAGTTACTTATGATTATGTTAGTGAATTCACAACCAAAATTGGTTCTGAGGGTTCTGGAGCTGCTTATTTCTTTTTAGATTTTTCTGCTGGGGCAACATTTACAACAGCTGTAACATATTCGGCTCCAACATTAGATTTAAATACAAGTACATCTGGAGTTGATAATGTAACCAATATGATTGCACCGGATGTTAAGAATTTCACTTCAGGATCGAGTAATATCACCTATTCAGGTCCAACATTGGATAATTTGAAATTAAATTTTTCTACAATTCAAATTTTAGACGGTGCAAATGAAAAATTATTTATAACAGGAGTAACGAGTGGAGGAACAATTACATTGAATTTCACTGATGCTCAAGCAATTTCGAATGTTGTTCTGGGAGGGGTTACCTATGCCGTTACTGCTGCTGTTTCAGGTGGAAGAAGTGTTCTTGCATTCACAAAATCTGGTGGAGGAACCTTAACAGTTGCGCAAGTGGAAACTTTGTTGGATGCTTTACAATACCAAAATGCATCAAGCAACGCTACAAAAGCTTGGAGATATTTCAATGTAACAACATTAGCAGGTAGTTTTGAAACACCTGTAGCACAGTTTCAAGTGAACATAGATAATGTACTTCCTGTCGAACTTATATCATTTGGGGCAAATTGTGAAAATCAAAATGTCATTCTAAATTGGGAAACAGCTTCTGAACATAATTCGGCTTCTTTTATTATTGAACGAAGTGTTGATGGAGGTTATTGGGAATTTCGTTCTGAAGTTGATGCTGCAGGAAATAGTAATTCTATAATAAACTATCAATTCGAAGATTTTAATTCAGAACGTTTTGTTGGTTACTACCGCTTGACTCAAGTTGACATGGATGGTAAACAAAAAGTGTATGATCCTATCTACGTTGAATGCAAAGCAGATCAATATGAACTAACAATTTATCCAAATCCTTCAAGTGGAGAATTCAAAATAGAAGTTCCTAGTTCAAATTCAAGTGATTGTACTGTTGATTTTGTATCCACTGATGGTACCCTTACATTAAGCCAACAAATGACTCTTTTTCCAGGAGTTAATACATTGTATGTTCAAGCTCAAACACTCAATGTAGGTGTCTATTTCGTAGTTGTGAAATATCCGAATTACACAAAAATGGAACGATTAATTATTTACTAAAAGTAAAACCGATGAAAAGCTCAATAGTAATCTTATTTATGTTTGTTGCTTTGGCTTTTAGTGAAGTCATTGCTCAAAACATTATTTCGATTCCATTTAACAATGGTTTTGTCGGGGACAATACGGCGCAAAACGTTTCGTCTAATTCTGTTTACCTAAGTAGTTTAGGTTGGACGAACGTTCAATTTGCACAATCAACATCAGGAACAACGTTTACGGCTCAAGGAAATGACATCATTGGAATGATTTACATAACAGATGCTAATGGAGTTGAGCATACAATCAATGGTTATGTAAAATGGCGTGCACCAAGTGGTTCAGTGACAGCTTTAGTTTTCTCACCTAGTTCTTCTGCCGTTTTAGCCACTAATGGTTCCAATGGGAGTAGCACTTACACGATTTCTTCGTCAAAGTATGTTGGACTCATTTTTAACGGTATGACTTTAACGATCCCAACATCTGGAAACAATGCTGGGCAAGTTTCTGGAAATGCTGCAACTTCAGGATTGTTGACTACTCTGAATGATTATTTAGGAACGTTACCATCCATTTCTATTACCGACGCAACAGTGAACGAGTCGGCCGGAACAGTTACAGTTACACTTTCATTATCTACTAGTAGCTCAAATCAAGTGACGGTAAATTATACCACAACAGACGGAACAGCAACAAAAATAAATGATTATAGTTCCGTTTCAGGGAGCATCGTGTTTTTAGCAGGACAAACTTCCAAGCCGTTAACAATAACGATTACCACAGATAATATTTCAGAATTTCAGGAGACATTTTATGTTAATCTTTCGGATGCCGTGAATGCCTCAATTGTAAAAAATAGGTCAACGATTATAGTTTATGATGCTTCATTGCCCGTTGAGTTGACGAATTTCTCAGTGAATTGTGAAAATGATTATCCAGTCGTGAATTGGCAAACGGCTTCTGAACATAATTCAGCTTCATTTATTTTAGAAAGAAGTATTGATGGAATTGATTGGGAGTTAGTCAACCAAATTGTTGCAGCTGGAAATAGCAATACGACAATCAATTATCAATGTGAAGATATGGAGGCAGCGAGATTTGTCGGATATTATAGATTGACACAAGTCGATGTGGATGGGAAACAAAAAATCTATGATCCCATTTATTCGAATTGTATAACGGATGTAGTTGAAGTAGAAATTTATCCAAATCCAGCGCAAGGAGAATTTAAGATATCGATTTCATCAGATGTTGCTGAAAAACAATCCATCACGTTTGTTAATTCGAATGGTACTATTGTTTTCTCAGAAATAATAGAAATGGAAAAAGGATTTAATCAATTTCTATTCAATACAAGTGAATGGGAGAGAGGATTGTACTTTGTTCACATTTTAGGAAAGAATACACAAACAATCAAAAAATTAATTGTTCAATAAACCAATCAATCAAAACAATTAAGTTAAATCCAGTTCTAAAGGGCTGGATTTTTTTATTTTTCTAGAAAGAGAAGCAAGAGTATCACACCAATAATCACAAACAATAAATACAATTTCGGATCGCGGTAAATGGGTTTTTTTCCGCGTTTCGTTAAACGTTCGTAATCGTGATGCAAACGCGAGAAGTCCTTCTGACGCTTGATTTGCT
>JBDLVK010000089.1:0-11983 GCA_039804825.1 Bacteroidota bacterium | reverse complement strand
GATTTTAAGTCCGGCGTGTCTACCAATTCCACCATCCGAGCGGACTTGAGCGGGAGACGAGATTCGAACTCGCGACCCCAACCTTGGCAAGGTTGTGCTCTACCAACTGAGCTACTCTCGCAATTTATTATTTCAAACCGCTTTAGAAAGCCGTTGCTTTCACTTGTAACGGGCGACAAATGTATAAAGTATTTCTAAAAATACAATACTCTTTGCAATATTTTTTTTGAAGTTTTTTTAACCTCCAGTTAACTTCTTGATTTCGTTGAGTTTCATCAAAGCCTCAACTGGTGTTAAGGTGTTAATATCGATGGAAACTAATTCCTCATGAATCTGCTCTAAAACAGGATCATTCAGCTGAAAGAAACTTAACTGCATATTCTCAGAAGCGATTGCCTCTTTTACTTTCGTTTTCATTTGTTGCTTACCCCCGCCGATTTCGTGCGACTTTTCAAGCTCTTTTAGCATCATTTCTGCGCGCGCTAAAACCTGTGATGGCATACCTGCCAATTTTGCTACATGAATACCAAACGAGTGCTCGCTTCCTCCTTCAACCAATTTTCGCATGAAAAGAATCTTGTTGCCAATTTCTTTCACCGAAACATTAAAGTTCTTAATGCGATCAAATTTCTTGGTCATTTCATTTAACTCATGGTAATGCGTTGCAAACAAGGTTTTTGCTTTTGCCTTTGGATTTTCATGCAAATATTCAGCGATTGCCCAAGCTATAGAAATTCCATCGTATGTGCTAGTTCCACGCCCTATTTCGTCTAAAAGAATTAAACTTCTTTCAGATAAGTTATTCAAAATACTAGCAGTTTCATTCATTTCTACCATGAAAGTTGATTCACCAGAGGAAATATTATCACTGGCTCCAACACGCGTAAACACTTTATCAACCAAGCCTAATTCTGCAGATGCTGCTGGAACAAACGAACCCATTTGTGCCATTAATGAAATTAACGCTGTTTGACGTAAAATCGCACTCTTACCAGACATGTTTGGCCCCGTAATCATGATAATTTGTTGCGTATCGTTGTCTAAGTATACATCGTTCGAAATGTACTCCTCACCTACTTTTAATTGCTTTTCAATAACTGGATGTCGACCATCTTTGATTTTCAAACTGAAACCATTATTGATTGACGGCATGAAATAATTATTTTCAGTGGCAACTTTTGCAAATGAAACCAAACAATCCAATTGTGCAATTAAAAAGGCATTGTGCTGAATTAATTGAATATAATCGGCCATACCGAAGACTAAATCCTGAAACATTTTCGACTCAATTGCATGGATTTTCTCTTCTGCACCAAGAATTTTTGTTTCGTATTCTTTTAATTCTTCTGTAATGTATCGCTCAGCATTTACCAATGTTTGCTTGCGAACCCACTCTGCTGGAACTTTGTCTTTATGTGTATTTCGAACTTCTAAGTAATAACCAAATACATTGTTAAAAGCCACTTTCAAACTTGGGATTCCTGTTCGTTCCGATTCACGGTTCTGCATTTCTTCCAAATAATCCTTTCCGTTCAACGAAATAGTTCGCAAATCATCCAATTCAGTGTTGGCACCTTCACGAATTACAAATCCCTTTCCAACTTGTACCGCGGGTTCATCAACCAAAGTAGCTTCAATTAACTCAATCAATTTTGAGCAAGGATTCAATTGATCTGAAACCTTTTTCAATAGGTTACTTTTCGTTTTACCAATTAACTCTTTGATTGGATCAATTTGATGCAGTGTTCGTTTCAGTTGAATCACTTCTTTCGGATTCACTTTTCCCACTGCCACTTTGGAAATCAATCGTTCAATGTCGCCAATTTCCTTTAAGTGTTCACCAACTTCATAGCCCATTTGTTCATCTTCTTTGATAAACTGAACGGCTTGTAAACGCTCTTTAATCGGTTGTTCATCTTTCAAAGGCAACACAATCCAACGTTTCATCATGCGTCCACCCATCGGTGTGTGCGTGCGGTCCAACACATCAGCTAAAGTTGTTGCGTTTTCATGTGGCGAACTAATCAACTCAAGGTTACGTACGGTGAATCGATCGAGCCAAACGTAGCGTTCTTCCTCAATTCTTGCAATAGAAGTGATATGGCCTAAACGGCTGTGTTGATTTTCGGATAAATAATGTAAAATGGCTCCTGCGGCGATCACACCCAATCCCAAATTTTCGATTCCAAAACCTTTTAACGACTTCGTTTCAAAATGTTTATTGAGCGATTCATTCGCATAATCTGCAGTAAACACCCAATCTTCCAAACGAAAAGTATAATATTTATCGCCAAAAAGCTCGTTATATTCCTTTGATCTATTTTTTTGATAAACAATTTCAGTTGGCTCAAAGCCTTGAATTAATTTATCGATGTATTCTTTGTTTCCTTGCGCCACGAGAAATTCACCTGTTGAAACATCCAAAAAGGAAATTCCATGCTCGTTTTTATCAAAATGAATGGCACATAAAAAGTTGTTTTTGTTTTGATCCAAAACCTGATCATTGAATGAAACACCTGGAGTTACTAATTCTGTAACACCACGTTTTACAATGCTTTTGGTCATTTTTGGATCTTCCAATTGGTCACAAATTGCAACACGCTGACCAGCGCGAACCAATTTTGGTAAGTACGTATCGAGTGAATGATGAGGGAATCCTGCTAATTCAATTTCTGAAGGTGAACCAGCACCGCGTTTTGTTAAAATGATTCCTAAAATCTTTGCTGTTTTAATGGCATCCTCACCAAATGTTTCGTAAAAATCTCCAACACGAAACAACAACAAGGCTTGCGGATGTCGCGCCTTGATTTGATTGTATTGCTTCATTAAAGGCGTTTCATTCGCACTTTTATCTTCTTTTTTGGTCGCCAATTGGAATGATTTTGTGATTTTTGTCATGTAAATTTAGAATCAACACGCGAGTAGACAAAAAATATTAGCGCTATATTTTCAACAAAATGAATAAAAAACTAAAATTGTGGGAGCTTGAGCGTGTTTCAGAGGAAGAATTCAAGCAACAAAAGAAATTCCCCATTATCGTTATTCTCAACGATATCCGCAGTCTCAACAATATTGGTTCATTCTTCAGAACATCGGATGCCTTCAATGTTGAAAAGATTTATTTATGTGGCATTACCGCAAATCCTCCACATCGCGATATTCAAAAAACAGCATTAGGAGCAACCGAAACAGTTGAATGGGAATACCGTCGTTCAATCATCGAGTTGGTTCATGAGTTAAAAGATCAAGGTGTTGCTGTTTGCAGTATTGAACAAACAGAAAAAACAACCTTTCTTCAAAATGTGGCTGAACTTCCAGAAGAAAAATTTGCCTTAGTTTTTGGAAATGAAGTCAATGGTGTAGACCAAGATGTCATTGATGCCTCCAATTATATTGTTGAAATCCCACAATTCGGAACGAAACATAGTTTAAACGTTTCTGTTTGCGCAGGAGTCGTTTTGTGGGAGTTTTCCAAAAAATATTTTTAACTACCGTTCATCCATCCGATACATTTCGTATTGATTTTTTCATTAAATTCACTTTCTAAGCTAAAACTTACACCTGGTGAATTCAAGAAACCCGTATTCGTTGTTGCAACGTGCCATTTCTATTGGAGTAAATGACACGAATACGTCTGAATTCAACAATCGCTTACGTGTTTTAAATATTTTTACGTGGACGTGCATACTTTTTTGCACTCCCTATTATTTGACCATGTTCTTACTGAACAATTATGAATCAGCCTTATTGTTCTGTGTTGTTCAATTGCTTTTTTCAGTCTCATTAGTTTGCAATTACAATCAATATTATAGAGTTGGAAAGTTCTTAACCTTGATTTCTACGAATTATTCTGTTCTAGCATTGAGTTTTACATACGGACATGATGCAGGATTTTTTCTTTATTATTTCACATCACCACTTATAATTTATTCTTTCTTTCATTTCTATCAATTCCGACAAACCATATTGGGAATCTTGCTTTATCTGAGTTCTTATTCTATTGTCGAAATCGCCCATTTCAATGAAATTCAACCACTTGTCATTTTAAATCAAGAAACATTAACCATTTTGTACTACCTCAATGTTGTAATGGCTTTTGCTTTTCTAATTGTTTTAACCAGTAGTTTCTCAAAATTTCAAAATGACATTGCGTTTGAGGTCCAGATAAAAAACGATGAGCTGGAAAAAAATCAAAAGGAACTGGAGAAGTTACTGAATGAAAAAAACACCTTGTTGTCTGAAACTCATCATCGCGTAAAAAATAACTTAGCGGTCATTTCTGGTTTGTTCGATTTACAATTGATGTATGACGATGATCCTCACTTGAAAGAAGTACTTTCGAATGCTAAAAACCGCATAAAATCGATGAGTTTAATCCATGAATCCTTGTACCACGAATCCAATGTATCCAAAATAAATTTGAAAAATTACATTGAAACGCTTGTCAAGGAAGTAGCAAAAACGCACGTTTCACAAACCTCTGCTAACTTAATTTTTTCATTGGAAGAAATACACCTTGACCTTTCACAAGCAATACCATGTGGATTAATCATTAATGAGGTCATAAGTAATTGTTTTAAACACGCTTTTGATACAACAAGCAACCCAACGATTTCAATTTCAATTCTTCAACGTGAAAAAATAGAATTAACAATAAGTGACAATGGAAAGGGATTTAAACATGATTATTCTCAAATTTTAAATTCACTGGGAATCACATTGATCGAAGCCTTTACAAAACAGCTAGAAGGACAATTTTCCTACAAATCCTTTCGTGGTACAGAATTTTCACTTATTTTCGAAACCCTAACCTAATGAAATGAGACCTAAAATAGCCCTTGTTGAAGATGATTATTTACTTGTTTTGGTGATGTCTAAATTTCTCACCAATGAAGGATATGAATGCTTGTCGTTTTCAAACGCGAAAGATTTTTTCCAAAGTATTGATGAGGGAATTGAATACAAAGCGATTATTTTGGATATTAAATTAAAAGGACAAATGGATGGTGTGGAGCTATTCAAAATCTTTTCTAAAACGCATAGAACGCCTGTAATTTTTGCAACAGGAAATAGTGACGTAACTGAACTCAGAACCTTCGATAAAAATCAAGTAAAAGGAATCCTTATTAAACCTGTTCATTTAGAAGAATTAACAAGCCTAATTCAGCAACTTTAGTTACTGAAAAGAACAATTCAATTTCTTCTTTGTTACTGAACTATTCGCTAACTTTACAGCGTTTTTACAAATACACAAAATGATTCAAACAGATATTATCATCATTGGAGCAGGCCCAGTTGGGCTTTTTACCGTTTTTGAAGCTGGACTTTTAAAATTGCGTTGTCATTTAATTGATTCATTGCCCCAACCTGGTGGGCAATGTTCAGAGATTTATCCTAAAAAACCAATTTACGATATCCCAGGATTTCCAAGCGTTTTAGCAGGAGAATTAATTGACAATTTAATGGAACAAGCTGCACCATTCAAACCAGGATTTACACTGGGTGAGGCAGCAATGACAATCGACAAAACGGAAGATGGTAAATTTATCGTTACTACTGTTAAAGGTACAAAACATGAAGCGCCAATTGTAATGATTGCTGGAGGACTGGGTGTATTTGAACCGCGTAAACCACCAATTGATACGATCGATAATTACGAAGACAAAGGAGTTGAATACATCATTAAAGATCCTGAATTTTACCGTGGAAAACGCGTAGTTATTGCAGGTGGTGGCGACTCAGCTTTGGATTGGTCGATTTTCTTAGCTGAAAAAAACATTGCAAAAGAAGTTGTTTTAGTCCATAGAAGTAGTTCATTCCGAGGGCATTTGGATTCGGTACAAAAAGTAATTGACATGGCCGGAGAAGGAAAGATTTCTTTGGTAACTGAAGCAGAAGTTACTGGAATAACAGGTGATGGAAAAGTGGAAGGTGTAGTAATTACGCATCAAAAAGATGGTGAGCTTATGCGTGAAACAGACCATTTTATTCCTTTGTTTGGTTTAAAGCCGAGTTTGGGGCCAATTGCAGACTGGGGATTAGAAATTGAAAAGAATGCAATTAAGGTTGATACTTTAGACTACTCTACCAACATTCCAGGAATTTATGCAATTGGTGATGTTAATACCTATGAAAACAAATTAAAATTAATTTTGTGTGGATTCCATGAAGGCACGTTAGCTGTTCAATCAGCATTTGCACGCATTTATCCAGACAAAAAGAACATTTTAAAATATACAACAGTGAATGGCGTTAATGGATTTTAATATTCATTCAAAAACGTTCACTTAATAATAAAAAAGATGAAATCTGTTACTGTTCACGATTTAAAAACCATGATTGATCAACACGAAGATTTTCAATTAATCGACGTGAGGGAACCCTATGAAAATGACATTTGTACCTTGAATGGCGAGTTAATTCCATTGGCTGAAGTTCCGAATCATGTTGATGAAATTAGCAAAGATAAAAAGGTAATTGTTCATTGTCGTTCTGGAAAGCGCAGTGGAAACGCTATTGAATACTTAGAACATACTTACGGTTTTACGAATCTTTACAACCTCGAAGGAGGAATCCTAGCATGGGCAGCAGAAATTGACCCAACGATGGAATCGTATTAATATGCTGAAAGGCAAAGGGATAAATGCGGTAGTCTTACTTGGGATTCTTTCCCTTGCGAGCATTCTGATTGTTCAAATGGTTTGGATGCGCAAAACGATTGCTATTCAACAAACTAATATTGCCATTCAAGAAAAAGAGGATAGTTTAAACCTCAAAGAATTTTCTGAAAGTGCTCACATTGCTCTGCGTAATGTCTTAGAAGAAATTACAACTTCAAAAGCGGACAGCTCAGATTTATACGGTGCCGTAAAACAAATTCGTACCAATTACTTTACCGTTGATATCAACGAAGAATTACATCCTTTCTATCTGGAAACCTTGTTGAAACGTGAATTCTACGACCAGAACATTCACCAAGATTTTCAATATGGAATCTACGATTGTTTTAGTGATTCTATTGTTTTTGGAAATCTCATCCGTTTTACAAAAGATTCACTTTACGCACCTGCTTCAGATACAATGGCGGGAATTACATCTCCCAAATTAAGTTGGAAAAAAGATGGCCATTATTTCACCGTTATCTTTCCAAATGTCAAAGCAAAAAGTATTAATCCCAATTCAGACACCATTTCACCATGGATTTACGTTTCGATTATCGTAATTCTTGTCTTAGTATTTTTCGGATATACGATTAATGTCATTTTCCGTCAAAAACGACTTTCAGAAGTAAAAACCGATTTCATCAACAATATGACACATGAATTAAAAACACCGATTTCAACCATCGGTCTTTCAAGTGAAATGTTGATGCGTAGCGATTTTGCCAATGATCCTGAGAAACTACAACGTTACGCCAGCATAATTTACAAAGAAAATAAACGCTTAGAAAATCAAGTTGAACGTGTATTAAATGTTGCCAAACTAGATCAAGAAGAATTGATACTGAGCGTGGATAAAATGGACATTCACGAGTTATTGGAAGAAGCAAAAGATAATTTCATGTTCAACCAATTGGAACAAGGTGGTGATATTCAATTAAATCTTGAAGCTCAAATACATGATATTATTGCGGATCCTGTGCACATTACCAATGTAGTCTATAATTTATTGGATAATGCGATTAAATATTGTGCCGTCACACCAGAAATATCAATTCAAACTCGTAACCTGAAAAATGGCATTCAATTAGAATTTGTAGACAACGGAATTGGCATGAAACGAGAAGATCTCAAAATGATCTTTGATAAATTCTATCGTGTTCCTACCGGAAATCTTCACGATGTTAAAGGTTTTGGCTTGGGCTTGTTCTATGTGAAATTAATTATTGATGAACACCACGGTAAAATTGATGTTAAAAGTACCTTAGGAAAAGGAACAACCTTTACGATTTGGCTGCCTTACGAGTAATCTGTTTTGTTCAGCAAAAAATGATTCGACTTTGGTTTTCTTTTATAATCAGCATTCTATACGTTTCGCCACTATTCGGGCAGAAATTACAATCTAAGTATTCTTGTCCAGAAACAAGACTAACGGATACTATCGTCCAAGAATCATTTCACTTTTCTCACGGAAAAACGATTGTGTTGTGTGGTTTTCAAAATACCGAAGGCAAACAAATAAGCTATTCAGAGTTTGTGCTATCGGTTTGTGCAAGTGATACAATAATCGATTTTTGGAGCGCTGTTTTAAGCTGTCGTTTAAGTTTGTTAAAAGACACTTTGCTCATTGAAGAATTTCATTTATTGCCAATAGGCAAGAAATTTAATTTCGAAGAAACGGTTTGGACCACAGAAAAAATATTTTTCCAGGGAGAAAAACTGATGCGAAAACGTGAAGTTAATCAACAAATTCAACACTATTCCAATAAGGAAATTCAAGAAGTGTTAAAGCAATATAAAACTGCGCCATTAGGACTTGGTGAACAAAAAATGAACTATGCCTATGAATTGTTTATGGCAACAATATCAGGTAATCAAACTGCACGAAACTATTTTATTAATTTCCCAAACATGTGTGATATACTTGACGGAGCCAATAAAGAAGAATACAACGAGCTGAAATCCATGCTGCAATTATGGGATGAAAAGAACTTAGAAATTCAAAAGCAAAATGGAACCAAGAATTGAACAAAGTAGTGAAAAAAAACTAATTGGGCAGCGAATGACTATGAGTTTTGCGAACTACTCAATTGCATTACTTTGGCAAGGCTTTATGCCTCGTAAACATGAAATACAACACAAAAGTTCTGAGGATTTATTTTCGTTAGTAAAGTATCAACCAACACATTTTACTGATTTTAAACCATCAAATGAATTTGAACGCTGGGCATGCATGGAGGTGTCATCGTTTGATCATATACCAGAAGGTATGGAATCGTTTGTTCTTCCAAGTGGACTTTGTGCTGTTTTTTCTTACAAAGGATTGAATACAGACAACACCTTTTTTAATTACATTTTTGAAACGTGGTTACCGAGTTCAGTCTATGAATTGGATGATCGCCCTCATTTCGAACGACTGGGAGAAAAATACAAAAACAACGACCCAAATTCTGAAGAAGAAATTTGGATACCTGTTAAATTAAAAAGCGGAGAATGAAGTGTTTATTCCTTTTAATTCCTGTTATTATTCTTTCCTGTAAACAAGCGGAAAAGAAAAAAACGATGAATAAAACTGGCGTAATTGAAGCGTTCACTCCGAAAAAACAAATTACATTCCCGCATAAAATTCATAGCGACAACAAGATAGATTGCAAGTATTGTCATAACCCGAAAACTCAATCAAACAAGGTAATTTTAACAGAAACGATTTGCGAGAACTGTCATCAAAAGGTAAAGAGTGAAGGCAATAAAAAGCCGAAAGAATCTAGTACATTAAAGAAGTACTTTTATCCGAATATGTCTTTTTGCGGAGGTGCACTTTATGGTTTTTACAGAGATGATGAATTGATGCGAATTGAATCAACATTTGGTTCAGAGTCTGGTTATTCCTCAAAAAATGTTGACTTCAATGATGGGAAAATTATACGCATTCGTTATCGAGAACATTATGTGGATTGGGAAAAATTCAATAAGAACTACACGAATGAAGGGGAAATTGATTCCAATAAATTGAACTTTACAGACACTCTTTATGTGCTTGAATTTGGTCAAAGGGCTTCCTTTAAAACCTATGTTAAAAACAAATTAATTTCAACAAAATTGAATACTGTTTTGAAAGCTCAACTTATTTCATGTGTTGAAACAATGAAAAAAGAGCTTGCTTCTAAAAAGGAATTGGTAAATGAATGAATTTTACAAACTAAACAAAATCCCTAAGTTTGAAGAATAAAAACAAGTTATGTCAACTGTTAAAACACACCAAAATGAGCAAGATGTTTTTGCATTTATCGATGCATTTGCCAATACAGATCAAAAGAAAAAGGATAGTATCGAGCTAGTGAAAATCATGCAAGAATTTACTGGCTTTGAACCAAAAATGTGGGGACCATCCATCATTGGTTTTGGTGTATACCATTATAAATCGGATAAAAGTAGACAAGAAGGAGACTGGCCGATGGTTGGTTTTTCACCTCGAAAATCAGCAATTTCACTCTATGTGTACACAGGCTTAGATGAACATGCACATTTGTTAGAAGGATTGGGGAAATTCACCATGGGAAAAGCATGTATTTACGTTAAAAAACTTTCGGACATCAATTGTGAGGTTATGAAAACTCTCATGGCTGCTTCAATCGAATATTTGAACAAAAAATACCCAAAGTAAATTAAGTTAAATAAAAGAAAAAGTAATTGAAAAAAGTTCTATTGTTCGATTTGTGGGTAAAAGAAAACTTTGTTAATCCTTTACTTTGAGCAAAAAGGTATTCGGTTGCGGATACAATCCTTCTCGCGAAATTTTCTTGCCATGTTTGAAAATGACCAAGCGTTCACCTGCAAGTTGTCCTTCCATTCTGCAATCTAACACGAAGTATTTGTCTCCTTCAAACAAAACGGAATAAAGTCCGGTATTCATCTGTTTACCAACGGTTATCTGAACATTGCTTTGAGAAATACTTACGCGAATTGGTACCGAATCCACATCAATTAGATCGTTTCCACCGTCTAATTGAAAACTGGAAATTTGACCTTCATATGAACCAAAATATTTCTTTTTCAATTCAATCGGTTTTTGTGCCGTAAGAAGGATCGGAACAAATACAAGTATTAGAAAGACAAATCGTTTCATCATGAGCAAATGTAATTTATTTACAACACAATTGCAATGCACTATTTAACAGCGACTTATTTTGTTGCTAAATAAGCCCAATCGCCTTGCAATTTGTGACATTCGTAGTTTGCAAATGGCAGCACAGACGTTAGTTTTTCTTCATACGGAAAGAAATTAACGTGTTCATCCAAGGTATAATAAAAGAAGCGTTGGCAAGGCGTTACAATAAATAATTGCTTCTTGGTAATTCGTTTCAATTCAGCTATACATCCATCCAATTTCAATAAATGTTCAATCGTGTGACAACAAACAACGGTATCAAATGCATAGTCTTCGAAAGGTAATTGCTCAATATTCCCATGAACATAGTTGAATTTTTCATCACCATTTGGTTCCTTGATATCAAATCCACTCAATTCAATTTTCGGAAATTTCTCGCCAATTTTACCCAACAAATAACCGCTTCCACAACCAATATCAATTAGATTAGAAGTTGAAGGATCTATTTTCGTCAAAATGAAGTCAATGCAAGCTTGATTCAAATCGGTCGCTCTATTGCGTGAAATGGTATTTAAATTATTGTAAAACGAAGCATATTCTTCTTCAGAATACGAATACACTTTGCTTTTGAATTGCATTACTTCGCTGATATTTCTTCCGCGATAAGCGAAATAATAAAAGGGATACATGAAAATTTTGGAATCACGCACAAACGGCGGAACCAATTCGTCCATCACGAAACGAATGGTATTTGTTACTCTTCTATTCATGCTTTTTTATAATATCCTTTCAAGTGATTTAATTTGATGACAAACAAGTCCAACACCATTTTAAATCCATGTTTAAACACATTCACACTGTTTCCTTCTTGGCTGCGCAAACTTACCGGAATCTTTTTGATGTCATAATTGCGTTTTAAGGAAATATACACCAATTCAACGTCAAAAGTAAAACCATTGATACGAGAAACTGAAAACAAATCCTTCGCAACGGATTTTTTAAATCCCTTCAAGCCACATTGTGTGTCAGAAATTCCAGTGGTTATAAATCGTCCAACAATAAAAGTAAAAAATCCGCTTCCAAAACGACGTTGACTGGAAATTTTATCGAAATAATGTGATTCCGCCAATCCTCGATCTCCAATGACTAAGTCATATTCTTTGAAGGTCAAATAATAAATAATTTTTTCAATGGCATCTGTTTCAAACGGAATATC
>JBDLVK010000088.1:0-5244 GCA_039804825.1 Bacteroidota bacterium | reverse complement strand
ACGATTACGATGCTGGCTTTCAATTTGTGAAGCCGATTATTGAATCACACGATATTGCCATTGCAAATTTAGAAGTAACACATGCAGGAAAACCTTACAGTGGTTATCCTCAATTTTCAGCGCCCGACGAACTTTCTCCAGCATTGAAAAACGCAGGTTTTGATGTGCTCTTGACATGTAATAACCATTCGTGCGATGGTGGCGCAAAAGGTGTCATTCGTACGTTGGATGTATTGGATCAATTAGGGATTAGGCACACGGGGACATTTCGAAACAAAGCTGAACGTGACAAGAATTACCCTCTGATGCTTGAAGAAAATGGGATGAAGATTGCGCTTTTGAATTATACCTATGGCACAAATGGAATCACAGTTGCCGCACCGTTGATTATCAATTACATTGACAGCGCAGTAATTAAAAAAGACATTGAGAAAGCAAAAAAATTAGGTGCAGAATACATCATTTGCACGATGCATTGGGGAACTGAATACCAAACATTACCAAATGCTTACCAAAAAAACTACGAAAAATACTGCTATGAATTAGGAGTTGACATGGTGATTGGAAGTCATCCACATGTGATTCAACCGATGCAACAAAAAACAGTCAACGGAAAGCAGAAATTAACCGTTTGGTCCTTGGGTAATTATGTTTCAAATCAGCGCGATCGCTACAAAAACGGCGGTTTAATGGTGGGAACAACCTTACAGAAAAAGGAAGGTAAAATTTCTATAAAAGAAACACATCACACCTTTGCCTATGTTCACATCAAACAAGAACAAGCAATTAAATATTATTACATTTTACCTGAATTTGCTTACGAGAAATACCGTCCAGACTTCTTGAACGAAACAGAAAGCGCATCCATGAAAGAGTTTTTCAGCGATAGTCGTGCATTATTCTCGGAACACAGTCTCGGAACAACTGAATTTAAAATCACCGAGGAAAGTGAAATTGGACAGCAATACAAATCTTTCTTGACTGGTTTCTATGGCGTTTGTGTGAGTGAAAGTTCGAATACAACGATTCCTTCCATTTATAAAACATCTTTAAAAACAGAAGTAAGAAAAATCATTAAAGCAGATGGAACGTATGCCTTTGTTTATGGTGTTTTTAACTCAAAAGAAGCGGCGATTGGAGAGAAACGATTTTTAGAAGATTGTCAACAAGGAACAGATTTGAAAGTGGTATTTGTAACACCGAAAGAATTTAACATCATCAACGAATGAAAGTAGCATTGATTGTCGCGATGGATAGCGAACGAGGAATTGGAAAAAACAATGATTTGATGTGGAACCTTCCCGCTGATATGAAATTCTTCAAAGAATCTACTTCGGGTCAAATTGTTGTGATGGGAAGAAAGAATTACGATTCTATTCCTGAACGATTTCGACCTTTACCAAATCGTGAAAATGTCGTTTTAACGCGAAATCAAGATTTCACTGCTGAAGGATGTCAGGTTTTTCATTCACTTGAAGCGTGTTTGGATTATTATAAAAATGAAACTGAACGAACAGTTTTTATTATCGGTGGCGGCGAAATATACCGCCAAGCTTTAGCCTTGGATTGTGTGGATGAACTGTTCGTTACGCATGTTGCTAAAATCTATGGTGCTGATACATTTTTTCCAGAATTCAATGAGGAAAATTGGGATGTCAAAATACTTGCAACACATGAAATTGACGACAAGCACGAAGCCTCATTTGAGATAAAACAGTATTCAAAGTCTAATCACTAATTTCTAGTCTCTAATCACTCCAAAATGATACTTTGTATAGCCGAAAAGCCATCCGTAGCGAAAGACATAGCGGAAATCCTTGGAGCCAAATCTAGAAAGGAAGGCTACTGGGAAGGAAATGGCTATTGGGTTAGTTGGACTTTTGGTCACTTGTGCACTCTCAAAGAACCACACGATTACAAAGAAAATTGGAAATGGTGGAAATTGGAAGATTTACCAATCATACCTCAAAATTTTGGAATCAAAGTGGTAGATGATGCCGGAATCCAAAAACAATTCAAATGTATCGAAAACCTTGTTTCTCAATGTGATTCGGTAATCAATTGCGGGGATGCTGGACAAGAAGGAGAATTAATTCAACGTTGGGTATTGTTAAAAGCAAAATGCAACAAACCAGTTCAACGTCTTTGGATTTCCTCATTGACAGAAGAAGCGATTAAGGAAGGATTTCAAAAATTAAAAGACGGAAAACAATACGATAATTTATATGCTGCAGGTTCAGCTCGTGCAATTGGCGATTGGTTATTAGGAATTAACGCAACACGCGCTTTTACCAAGAAATTTGGACAAGGAAAAGCAACGTTATCGATTGGACGTGTTCAAACGCCAACTTTGGCAATGATTGTGCAACGCCAAAAGGAAATCAATGCCTTTAAATCTGCTGAATATTGGGAATTGAAAACAACGTATCGCGACACTGAATTTTTGTGCCAAATCGACCGTTTAACATCCGAAGAAAAAGCAAATAAAGGATTAGAATACTTAAAACAACATGAACTCGAAGTTACTTCCTTTGAACAAAAAGAAGGAAAAGAAGGGAATCCACGTTTGTTTGATTTGACAGGTTTACAAGTAGAAGCCAACAAGAAATTTGGGTTTTCAGCGGATGATACATTGAAACATGTCCAATCCTTGTACGAAAAGAAAATCGTTACTTATCCGCGTGTTGACACAACTTATCTATCCGAAGATATCCATCCGAAAGTGGAAGGAATTTTACGTGGCATGCAGTATTATTCGCGTTTTACAGCTCCGTTGTTACAAGCTCCTATCCCGAAACCAAAAACAGTTTTCGACGATAAAAAAGTAACCGATCACCATGCGATTATTCCGACAGGTGTAAATCCAAGTGGCATTTCTCCGGCTGAACAACAAGTGTATGATTTGATTGCACGTCGTTTTATCGCTGTTTTTTATCCTGAATGTAAGATTTCAACGACAACCGTTCTTGCAAAAGTTGGAACATTGGATTTTAAAGTTACTGGAAAACAAATTCTTGAGCCAGGCTGGAGAATCATTTATTCTGATCAAGCGACGGATACCAGCGACTCAGATTCGAAGAAGAAAGATGACGAAGAACGCGTTTTACCAACATTTGTTGAAGGTGAAAAAGGTCCACACGCCCCAGTAGTTCATAAAGGAAAAACGTCTCCACCAAAACCGTATACCGAAGCGACTTTATTGCGTGCAATGGAAACAGCAGGGCGACAAGTGGAAGACGAAGAAATGCGCGATTTAATGAAGGATAACGGAATTGGTCGACCTTCAACGCGCGCAAATATCATCGAAACTCTTTTCCGTCGCAGATACATTGAGAAAAATCGCAAAAACATTCTTGCAACACCAACTGGAATGGACTTAATTGATACAATTCAAAACGAATTATTAAAAAGTCCAGAACTCACAGGAAATTGGGAACGAAAAATCCGCTTGATAGAAAAAGGTGAATACCAATTGGATGTTTTCAAACAAGAATTATTTAAAATGGTTCGTGAATTAACAGATGAAGTAATTTTCAATACCTACCGAAAAATTGAAATTCACGATCCAAATGCCGTTTTAGAAAAACCAAAAGCAACACGTGCTCCTCGTCAACCAAAAGAGAAGGTTGAACTAGAAAACCTCGATTGTCCAAAGTGTAAAAATGCCAAATTGATGAAAGGAAAAGCGGCTGTTGGTTGTTCGAATTTCAAAGAATGTGGATTCAAAATTCCGTTTGAATTATTGGGTAAAAAACTCACGGAAGGACAATTATTAGACCTTATCCAAAAAGGAAAAACTGGTTCAATTAAAGGCTTAATCGTTCCTGGAAAAGCAGAACCAGTCAATGCGAAATTATTCCTTGACGGGAGTTTTAATGTGGGACTAGGCTAAAATAACATCCATTAACACATCTTAACATCTTGGTACGATCAAATAGTTTACATTTGGTTCTATGTTGAAGTTAGTCCTTTTATTCGTCCTCGTATTCATTAGTTGCGTTTCATTCGCAAAGGAATTTGCTGCGCATGAAACAGAACAAACATTGGTTCAACTTTCGAAAAAAGAACAATCTTCGAAATTGAGTCTTCAAGCACTTTCCTCAGACAAAATTTTATCGATTGAAGAGAATCAAGAAGATGATTATCATTTATTTGGTTTTGCCAATTTAAGTTACATAGGCACAATATCATTTGATCAATTTCCACTTTCCGATAGTCTAAATTCGGCTTTATTTATCTGGGATTCGTTTAAAACGAAATCTTACCTGTATGAAATATGTGTTTTAAGGTTATAGGATGAATTGTACTCCAATTCATTTTATTCATTCTTAAAAAAACGCATATGAACCCACAAAAAATAGAAAAAGAAGAAATTGTGAACTTACAATTTCAGCCAAAAGACGTACTTCTAAACGAAGAACAAAAAAGTACACGTTTCCAAAATTTATTAAGAGGATCAATCCTAGGAAACACCCAAAAAGAAAAATGTAAAATCGTATTTGAATCCAATGAAGGAAAGCAATATGTTGAAACAACTATTTGGGCAGTTACCGATAAATATATTTGCCTGAAAGGCGGAATCTCACTGATGATTGCTTCCATAATTGAAGTGATTATCTGATTTAGGTTTGTTTTAAGTCGCGGCTCCGTATCTTCATGGTACGGAGTTTTTTTTATACCTTCAAGGCAAATATCCTCATGAAACAAATTGGCTTTCTTGTATTGTTGTTCTATTCTTTTTGTGCAAATGCGCAGCAAAACGATACGCTTGACAATCCATTTCGAGATGCGCCTCTCAGTTTTCCAATCGTTATTCATTACGAAAATGTAAGTTCGAATATTAGCCATGTAAGCCGTTTGAGATTGAAAGTGCTAGCAGATTATTTGCGCGAAAATCCAAATTATTCAATTATTATAGAAGGTCATGTTTGCTGTGGCCCCGCCGAAAGACTTTCGACCAAACGAGCACGAGCAGTTTACAAGCATTTGTTGAAGTTGAACGTTGATCGCTCCCAAATGAGTTACCTTGGTAAATCTTTCGATGAACCAATTGTGAAAGTTGAGAAATCAGAACAAGACAAGGAACGCAATCGTCGAGTCGAAATTGAGCTGATTGTTCCAACTAAACGATGATAAATCAACTATTCTTTGTAGTTTTATCTAAAATCAATTCAAATGAAAAAATTCTTACTACTCGTTGCATTGACATTCGCTGGAACTTCAGCGGTAAATGCACAAAAAGTG
>JBDLVK010000087.1:0-16195 GCA_039804825.1 Bacteroidota bacterium | reverse complement strand
TGAGTGAAGTAACCGTTAAAGGAACGAACAAAGGCGGAACCATCAATAAATTGGCAAGTGTTAGTGCGCGAACGTTCTCCATGGAAGAAGTGAACCGTTACGCAGGTGGAAGAAGTGATCCCGCACGTTTAGCCGCGAATTTTGCAGGTGTAAGCGCACCAGATGATAGTCGAAATGACATTGTCATTCGTGGAAATTCTCCTGTAGGAGTTTTATGGCGAATCGATGGAATGACCGTGACAAATCCCAATCATTTTGCTTCCGTTGGAACAACTGGTGGAGCAGTGAGCGCGATCAATACCAATTTGTTAAAGAATTCAGATTTTTTCACTTCCGCTTTTCCGTCTGAATATGGAAATGCAACTTCTGGTGTGTTTGATTTAGGATTTCGCTCGGGGAACAACAAAAAACGCGAGACAACATTGCAAGCCGGCGTAATTACTGGTTTAGAATTAACAACCGAAGGACCATTCAGCAAAAAAAGCGATGCGTCTTATTTGGTAGGATATCGCTATTCGTTGGCTGGAATTGCACAAGCAGTTGGCGTGAATATCGGAACAACAGCAACGCCAACCTACCAAGATTTATCGTTCAAATTAAACAGTGGAACAACAAAATTTGGTAAGTTTTCGATGTTTGGCGTTTCGGCAACAAGTACGATTAACATTGATGGCGGTGCTGGAAATTCCTTGTACGGCGGGGGCAATCAAGTTGATTTCGCAAGTAAAATCGGTATTGGCGGCGTAAATCATTTCAAGCAATTGAATGCTAAATCGTACCTATCGACGACAGTTGGTGTGAATTACGCTTCAACTGATCAAACAGGTTATGCCTTTGATCCAATGGCGGATAGCAGTTTTGTGCGCGAAACGAGTAATGTTGCAAAGACAACGTATTTCTTGAGTAGCAATTACAATTTAAAAATCAATTCGCGTTTTTTCTTGAAAGTTGGAATTCAAGATGAAATCATGGGAGTGAATTTATATTACAAGACCAGAGAGAATCTTTTCTTACCTGAAAAACAGATTTGGGATTCACAAAACAGTACCAATTTACTGCAAGCGTATGCGCATTTGAAATATTCCATTTCGAACAAGTTGACCTTGAATGCGGGTGTACATTCACAGTATTTCCTATTGAACAATTCGAGTGCTATTGAGCCACGTTTAGGTCTTGTGTACAATGCAACGGCAAAAAGTAGTTTCAACTTCGGTTACGGCTTGCATTCACAATTGCAACCGATCAATGTTTATTACTTAGAATCGGTAAACACTGCTGGCGATAAGGTTTACAACAACAAAGACTTAGGATTCACGAAAAGTCATCACTTTGTGTTAGGATACAACTTGCAACCATTCAATGATTGGCGCATCAAAACTGAAGTATATTACCAATCCATTTACAATGTTCCGGTGACGCTATCTTCGAGTACCTATTCCATGTTGAATACAGGTTCAACCTTCAAAACAGATTTAACAGACAGTTTAGTCAACACGGGAACAGGAACCAATTATGGCCTTGAATTGACCGTTGAAAAATTCTTTAGCAAAGGCTATTATGGCTTGTTTACAGCTTCCGTTTACAATTCGAAATACGTCGGTAGTGATGGAGTGGAGCGAAATACTGCTTTCAACGGACAATATGTTTACAATGTATTGGCGGGAAAAGAATGGAAAATTGGAAAAGAAAAACGCAACCGTGTTTCCCTGGATCTTAAATTCACCAATGCCGGTGGAAGAGCCTATACACCAATTGATTTAACTGCTTCACAATTGACAGGACACGAGGTACTTTCGAGTGATGCGTATTCAAGTTATTATGCAACTTATTACCGTTTGGATTTCAAAGCAGGTTTCACCTTGAACAGTGCAAAGCGAAAAGTAGCACAAACAATCTCCTTGGATTTACAAAATGTTACCAACCACAAAAATGTCTTCTCACAAAGCTACGATAGCAAATCGAAAAGCATCAGCACGACTTACCAACTTGGTTTCTTTCCGAATTTAGTGTACAAGATTCAGTTTTAAGAAATGGGGGGAAGGAGGATTTGATTTTTTTTCTACATTCGTAACACATTCCTACCAACAACACACAAACCTAGGTTCTGTAATTGTTGTTGAGGGGAAAAGGATTAATGCGCTGTGATGGTTTTTTGGTCTGATGAAAATTGTTGGAGAAGGGAAAGGTTGTGGCGGTTATAATTAAGGTATCAGCAATGATGAAGTACATACTCATAGTAATATTAATTATCTATTCGATTAACCTAAGCGCTCAAATTGAGGTTAAAAAATATGGATTAACAATAGAAACTGAACTTTCCGATACATTGCAAAGCATTTATAAGGATTTTTTAAATAACAATGTTGAGAAAATTTCTATTATTCGGCTTGACAAAAAATACTTTGATCATGAATACAATCACTTTCTGAAAAATAAAAAATTTTATCAAAGTCCTAAAAAGTGGATAAAAAATCATTCATATGAAGAGTCAATTATCATTGAAGGAGACCCTTATCCATTGAGACATTTCGATTCAATTGTTTTTGAATTTCCATTTCGAGGAGTTGAAACGGAATTCATTAAATCCGAATACTTTTTGGATAGCATAGAGACAAAATTAGCTTTAAATGAAATGTTTAATGGTGCGGAAAACGAAATGCACAATATGTGTTATATACCATGGCATGCAGTACTTTTTTATAATAATGAGGGTAAAGTTTCTGGTATTTACGAAATATGCTTTGAATGTGGCAATGTGAAAATTGGCATAGTTGGTACAATAATGTTTGCAAAATTTTCACCTTACTTTGAAAGTTTATTCACGAAACATGAAAAAGAACTCGAATAAAATGCTGGTAACACACGCTTAGCAAAAAAGCCGAAATTTCGGTAATGATAAACGACAATGGGAAAGCTTACGATCCTTAAACGTAAATGATATTAACATTAAAATGATCCCTGTCTGCGCTGGAGCCTAAGACAAGCAGGCTAGCTCTTTGTTCCTTGCTCTTTGTTCCTTGTTCCTCTCGGCTCTCGGCTCTCGATTCTCGATTCTCGGTTCTCAACCCCAGACTTTCAACTCCGAATACTCACTCCCATCAAACTCCAAATACGTGAAATAGCGCAACCAATCGCCTAAGTTGATGTAGCGTGAATTCTTGTCAAGTTCAATGTTTAAAGGTAAATGGCGATGACCAAATACGAACAAGTCGATGTGTTCTTTTTCCAAGTAATCGTTGCAGAAGACATACAACCACTCATTTTCTTTTCCGTTGAACACTTCGTCGTCGTTGCCCGTTTTTGCTCTACTTGTTCTGGATGAAAAATTTGCTAAGCCCAAACCGAAGTTAGGGTGGAGGCGCGCAAAACACCACTGACAAAATTTATTCTCAAATACTTTCTTGAGGAACTTATAGCCTTTGTCTCCAGGACCTAAACCGTCGCCGTGACCAATGAATACTTTTTTACCGAAAAACTCTCTTACAACAGGCGTCCGATGCAAAGTGAATCCCAATTCTTTTGGAAGATAATCGAAAATCCACATGTCGTGATTGCCTGTGAAAACGTGGACTGGAATTCCTTTGTCGGTTAATTCAGCGATTTTCCCTTGTAAACGTACAAAACCTTTCGGAATCGCGTGTTTGTATTCGAACCAGAAGTCGAAAATGTCGCCAACAAGAAAAATTTCTAAAGCAGTTGGTTCAATGTGGTTCAGCCAAGCAACAATTTTCTTCTCGCGTACTAAACTCTTCTCATACGTGGGAACACCCAAATGAAAATCTGATGCGAAATAAACTTTTTTTGCTTGTTGGTCCGACATAAATTAGTGTCCGAAAATACGTTTTAATTCAGCTTCTAACTCAGCTCCACGAAGATTCGTACGAATGATTTTACCGTCTTTGTCGATCAATACAGTAAATGGAATTCCTTTTACGCCGTATTGCGCAGCAACTTTACTTTGCCATTGCTGTAAGTCGCTCACGTGATTTGGCCAAACCAATTTATCTTTTTCGATTGCTGCCAACCAGGCCGCTTTGTCGCGATCCAAGGAAACAGATAGAACTGTGAATCCGTCTTTTTTGTAAACATCGTATAAACGTGTCACATTTGGGTTTTCCTTGCGACAAGGTCCACACCAAGATGCCCAGAAATCCAATAAAACCACTTGACCACGTAAGTCAGATAATTTCATTGTCGTTTTTCCGTCTGTTTTTAATTCTGTGAAATCAGGAGCTTCTTTTCCTGGCGCCAATAAGTTTGCTGCTTCTTTCGCTGCCTTCTTTTGCAAATATGCTTTGTTCAATTCTTTGATAGATGGAGAATCGCCAAACGATGTGACCAATTGCGTAACGATTGATTCGTAAGTTGCGAAATCATTCTCAGCGTCAATAGTTGAAATGACAGGCAACAAAGCTGGTGAATTTTGATTCTGAGCAATGAATGTCTGCATGTTGCTTTGGAAGGTATAATATTCCGTAGACATTGAATTGCTGATTTCTTGTTGCATTGAAGGATTTTGATTGATCAATGCAACAGCTGAATCGCGTTTCGCATTCCAAACAGTTAATGTTTTGATGAAATCATTCATGTGTGCACTTTCCTCTGAACCAACAATGTTGCAAAAAGCGAAAATGTTTGCTCCGTCTCCGTACAATTTAATATCCGCTTTATCGCGTAAAATCAAATTGATGTGCGTATTCCCAACGCGAAGTACGTAATAATCAGCATCGTGAACCATTCCGGTCATTTTGAAATCACCTTTTTTGCTCAATGGCGCTTTTAGGTAATCAACGTAATTTGTTCCACCGTAATATTGAGAAAGGGAAACAGAATCAACAGATGCGTTGAAGATATTTCCTGAAATTGTAACGGTAATAGGCTTTTGAGCGAAGACACTCAAGCTTGTAATAACTGTTAGTAACGTAAGTAATTTGCGCATAGTTTTATTATTTTGAGAGCACCTCTTTCAATTTTTGTTCCAAACTTTCACCTCTTAGGCCAGTTCCGATAATTTTTCCGTTTTTATCAATTAAAACAGTGTGTGGAATTCCATCGAAACCGTATTGTTGAACCACTGGAGATTTCCATCCACGAAGGTCACTCACGTGATTTGGCCAAGACAATCCATCTGCTTTGATGGCCGCTTTCCAAGCATTCGGATCTTCATCCAACGAAACAGAATAAACAGTGAAACCTTTGTCTTTGTATTGATTGTATAATCGGACAACATTTGGGTTTTCTTTGCGACAAGGTCCGCACCAAGACGCCCAGAAGTCAATCAACACTACTTTTCCTTTTAAACTTGATAGTTTAATTGCTTTTCCGTTGATTCCTTGCATAACAATTTCAGGAGCAACATCTGGAGAAGATTTGGTTGGAGTGGTATTTAAAAATTCATTGTAAGCGCTTTCAATTTGGAACACTTGGTTTTCCATTGTTGCAGCGATTGGTGAATCTTTGAAACGTTTTTTGTAAGCCACAGCTACAACTTGTAATACTTCTAAGTTCGCTGGGTCCCAGTTTTCAAAACCTGAAGTAGGCGTAGCAGAAGTAGAAAGCACAATATTGAATGGATTATCAGGATCTTTGAACATTGCTTCACGTGCAAAGTCATCCACAGGTTTTTTCAATTCCAAGAAACGTTTCATCACTTCTTGTTCTGTTGCGTTTCCTTGCATGGCGTTCAATTCCGGTTGAGCAGCTGAAAAAACAGCATATTTCTCAATGTACTGATTTAAAACAGTTGACCATTCAGTTCCACTAGCATTCGGTGAAACATTAAACAATTCAAAACTTGTGTTGATTTTTAAATGATCTTTTTCAACCAAAGTCAATGGAATCACTTTATCGTTCGATTCACCCAAACGCAATTGGTAAATCCCCATTCCAGGAATATTTCCTTTGATTTTGAATGAACCATTCGGAGAAATTGTCGTTTTTGCAACTTCAATTGATCCTTGTTGACTCAAAGCTTCAACGTACAAGGCTGTATTTCCTGCATCTTTAATTGTTCCCGAAACCGTAAAATTATCTGGTAATTGTTCAGGTGTTTCTGTTTCTTCACTTGATTCGCAAGCAAATAACAATGGGAAAACTAAAAACAACACTAAGTATTTCATTATGCCTCTAATGTTTTACGCATTAATTCATTGGCAGCTTTTGGATCCGCTTTTCCTTTTGAAACTTTCATTAATTGTCCCATAAAGAATCCGACCAATTGCTTTTCGCCGTTTCTATAACGTTCAACTTCGCTTGGATGTTGCTTGATGACCTCGTTAATAAATCCTAAAATTGCGTCTTCGTTGGAATCCTGAATCAAATTCATTTCTTCCGCCAAGGCCAAAGGAGAAGTTGATGGATTTTTAACGAAAGCTGGGAATATTTTTTGTGAAGCCACAGAAGTAGAAATTTTTCCTTCTTCAATCAAGGCAATCAAACTAGCAATTTGTTCCGGGTTTAATGGGAATTCATCGATTTCAACACCGAATTCATTCAAATACGATTTGATATCGCCCATCATCCAGTTGGCAGCTAACTTGTAGTTTTTCGTGTGTGCTACAATTCCTTCGTAATACAAGGCAATTCCTTTGTTATCCGTTAAATTGTAGGCATCGTATTCCGACAAACCAAGTTCTTTTGTGTATTTCAAGAACAATTCACGTGGCAAGGCTGGCATTTCTGCTTTAATCGCCGCGATTTGTGCAACGTCCATCACCAAAGGTTGTAAATCTGGTTCAGGGAAATAACGGTAATCATTTGCCGCTTCTTTTGAACGCATTGAAATTGTAAGGTTTTTCAAGGCATCGTAAGAACGTGTTTCTTGTGTCAATTCTTCACCATTTTCAAGTGCTTCAATTTGACGTTTGATCTCAAATTCAATTGCTCGTTGTACGTTACGAATCGAGTTCATGTTTTTCACTTCGACTTTCGTTCCGAATTCTGGAGCACCTTTCAAACGCACAGAAATATTGGCATCACAACGCAATGAACCTTCTTCCATGTTTCCGTCACAAATGTCCAAGTAACGCACTAATTTGCGCACTTCTGTCAGATAGCTATACGCTTCCTGCGACGAACGTAAATCTGGTTCAGATACGATTTCCAACAAAGGAACTCCTGCACGATTTAAATCGACAAGTGTGTCAAAAACGTCCACATCGTGAATACTCTTCCCAGCATCTTCCTCCATGTGAATACGCGTCAAACCAATGTATTTGTCGGAACCATCTTCCAATTGAATGTGAATCGATCCACCTGTACAAATTGGCGTTTTATCTTGCGTAATCTGATAACCTTTCGGAAGATCGGGATAGAAGTAATTCTTGCGCGCAAAATATTGTTCTGGTGCAATATCACAACCGCATGCCAATCCAAGTTTGATCGCATATTCGATTGTTTTCTTGTTCATCTTCGGCAATGTTCCTGGATGACCAAGCGTAATTACACTCACATTGGTATTTGGATGAGCACCGTACTCATTAATATCACTTGAATACGCTTTCGATTTAGTCAGCATTTGCGCATGCACCTCTAAACCAATAACCGCTTCGTATTTATTTCTAATTGCTTCTTCCATAGTATTAGATACGAGAAATTAATTCACGCATAATCAATGTCATTTTTGGTTCTTGACGACTTGCTACTTCAATAACGTCTTGTACAGATACTTTTTGAATTTTTCCAGGAACACCTAAATCCGTAATGATTGAAATTGCGAAACAAGGAATTTCCATGTGACGCGCAACGATTACTTCAGGAACCGTTGACATTCCAACAGCATCAGCACCAATTGCACGAACATAACCATATTCAGCAGGTGTTTCCAATGTTGGTCCTGTTAAACCTGCGTAGGTTCCAACTGCAACACGAATATCGTTTTCAGCAGCGATTTTTTGGGCCAAAGCAATCATTTCTGGATCGTAAGGCTCAGACATATCTGGGAAACGCGGTCCTAATTCATCGATGTTTTTACCGATTAGTGGATGAGCAGGGAATAAGTTAATGTGATCATTTTGAATCATGATTTCACCAACAATAAAATCAGGGTTAACACCTCCAGAAGCATTCGAAACGAACAAACGCTCAATTCCTAACAATTTCATCACACGTACAGGGAAGGTAACTTGCTGCATGTTGTATCCTTCGTAATAATGGAAACGACCTTGCATTGCAACTACTTTTTTACCACCAAGTTCACCAAAGATTAATTTTCCTGAATGACTTTCAACTGTAGAAACAGGGAAGTTTGGAATATCTTGGTATGGAATTTCATCAATCACGTTGATTTCTTTCACTAAACCACCCAATCCGGTTCCTAAAATAATACCGATTGTAGGTTCAACTAGCGTGCGACTTTTGATGTACTCGACAGATTGCTTAAATTGTGTTAACATATTGATTTATTAGAGCTTTAAACTTATTTTCATTATCTATTTTCACGGTAATTGGTTGATAATACCAAGGGTAGTCGTCCAATTTCCAACTTGCTGAAACCGCCTTCAAACGCATGAAATCTTTTTCGGTCGTAAGAATGATTGTTTCGTTGCATGCAAAAGTATCAAATTTTTGGTGAATTTCTTCAATATCTTGTTTACTAAACGCATGATGATCGCCGAACTTTAAGTGTTCAACTTCATATTGTTGTTCAATTTCTGCAATCAATGGTCTTGGATTCGCTATTCCAGTGACCAATAGCACTTTTTTAATGCTTGAACGTTCTTGTCCGAATGCTTTAAATGGTGCGTAAACAATTTCAGAGAAAAACAGCGTTTCAGTATTGACCTTGAGCGAATTAGCAAGGCGCGTTTTATCCGCGTCACCAATCTCCTTAGGGCATTTTGTAACGATGACAATCTGCGCACGATTTTTTCCATTTCTAAATTCGCGCAGATTTCCAGCAGGTAAAACCAAATCATTCGAAAAAGGAGCGTTGTATTCTGTCAAAAGAATATTCAGACCTGCTTTTACAGCGCGATGCTGATAGGCATCATCCAAAATAATCAATTGATTCGAAGGAAAAAGTTGATGTAGTTCTTGAACGCCTTCTGCTCGTTTTTCGCAAACGACAACGTGTACATTTTTATCAAATATGGAAGCATAGAACAGCGGTTCATCACCAACTTTTTCTGCGGAATCTGACGTGTTTACTAAACGAAAACCACTTGTTTTTCTTCCGTATCCACGACTTAAGATACTTGTTTCAATTTGGCCATTCAGAAATTCTGCAAGATAGGCTACATGTGGCGTTTTCCCCGTTCCTCCAACACTTAAATTTCCAACACAAATTGATTTTCTAGGAATTGCAAAACTCTTGAATATGCCCCAATCATAACACTTGTTCCGTACAAATGTGATGAATCCATAGACCATGGAAAAAGGCCATAAAAGTTTGCGAAGCGCTTGCATGCATCAAAGATATTAAAATTTCAATGCAGCAAGTCGTTGGTTTATACGAACAATCAGTCTTTACTTGATAATTGTGACATGTCCAACCGCAATTTTGTGTTCATCGTTTGATTTTACTTTATAACGAATTTTCCAAGTATATACATCGTCTTGACTTTCATGGATTTTTCCACTAGAAACGTAAGTTCCATCCCAGCCAATGGTCATATTATTGGTTTCAAAAATCAATTCTCCCCAGCGATTATAAATGGACAAATTATAGTTGTAAGGATCGTATCCACTTGAGAAAATTGGCAGAAATACTTGGTTGTATTCATTTCCATCTGGTGTGAATGAATTTGGAACCCAGAACACTAATTCTTCAGCGTATTGAAAACTTGAATAAGCTGTATCGGAACATCCCGCAGGAGAAAAGGCAACTAACATGACTTGATATGTTCCGTTTTCAACAAAATTGTATGTGTGAATTGGATCTACTAATTGCGACATAGGAGTTCCATCGCCAAAATACCAATTGTACGAACTTGCTCCAGCACTTAAATTGGTGAAATGAATCGTGTTTTCTAAATCGGTAATTGTGTAGGAAGATTGTGTAAACGCTGCGTCAGGAAGCGGGTCGATACAAATGAAATTCGACTGTGATAGCGTGCCTTGACAACCATTGGATAAAGTAGTTGACAAAGAAACATCATAACAACCTGCTTGCGTGAAATCGACTTGAACGGAAGAACATCCTGATAAAATCGTTCCATCACTTAAGGTCCAAATACAGTTTGTTGCATTGGCTGTTGTGTTCGTTAAAGTGATTGTTTGTGGAACACAGCCTGTTGTAGAACTTGCCGTGAAGCTAACTGGCGCACTTGAGTTTACGGTAACAGTTACAGCGTCAGTTCCAGTACAACCCGCAGCAGAAGTACCAATAACAGTATAAGTTGTTGTTGCAGCAGGTGTAAATGCAATTCCATTTGTCACACCATTGTCCCACGAATAGGATGTTGCTCCAGAAGCAGAAAGCGTAACTGGTGAACCAGCACAAATTGATACATCTGGTCCTGCATTGATTGTTGGAGGATTCGCAATTGTCACTTGAACTTGGTCGGTATTCGTGCAACCATTGGCGTCAGTTCCTGAAACTGTGTAAGTGGTCGTAGCACTTGGATTCACAGTTATTGAAGCGGTTGTTTGTCCACCTGGTGACCATGAATAAGTTGCAGCTCCACTTGCCGTAAAAGTTGTACTCGTTCCAGGACAAGCAGTAATGTCGGGTCCAGCATCAACAGTCGGAGGCACAGCAAGCGTTATTGTGACTTGATCCGTTGCCATACAACCTGTAGCAGATGTTCCTGTTACTGTGTAGCTTGTTGTTGAGCTTGGTGTAAATGCGATTCCGTCCAAAACACCATTATCCCACGAATAATTTGTTGCTCCAGATCCATTCAATGTAACACTTGTTCCAGGGCAAATTGTTTGGTCCAATCCTGCATTTACGCTTGGCAAAGAATTGACTGTTACGACCACATTATCTGTACCTATGCAACCTCCAGCATCCGTTCCTGTAACTGTATACGTTGTTGTTGATGTAGGTGAAACACTCAAATTGTTCCCTGATCCTAAACTATTGTCCCAAGCATAGGTAACACCTCCACTGGCGGACAAAGTAGTCGAACCACCCGTACAAATTGAAACATCTGGACCCGCGTTAATTGGAGCGCCACTCGTAATAGTAACAGTTACGTTGTCACTTGCTATGCAACCTGCTGATGTTCCAGTAACCGTATAAGTTGTTGTAGAACTTGGGTTGATCGTAATTGAAGCTGTTGTTTGTCCGCTTGGCGACCAAGAATAAGTTGTTGCTCCACTTGCAGTCAAAGTTGTTGAAGTACCTGAACAAATTGTAACATCTGCTCCAGCATTTACTGTTATTCCACTGCTAATTGTTACTGTAACTTGATCTGTATTTGTACATCCTTGAAGTGAAGTTCCAGTTAATGTGTAAGTTGTTGTTGAAACAGGAGTAAAAGCTATTCCATTCGTAACACCATTGTTCCAAGAATAGGTATTTGCACCAGAACCACTTAATGTAACAGATGAACCAGTACAAATTGTTTGATCGAGACCAGCACTTACCGTTGGCAATGTTGCAAGGTTAACTGTGATATTGTCTGTCCCAACGCAACCCGCAGCATCCGTTCCTGTAACGGTATACGTTGTTGTTGAGGCAGGTGAAATGCTCAAATTGTTTCCAATACCTAAACCATTATTCCACGAGTAAGTTACGCCACCATTTGCTGATAATGTTGTAGATGAACCCGGACAAATTGTTACATCTGGACCTGCATTGATTGCTGCGCCTGATGTGACAGTAACAGTAACCGCATCTGAAGCAGTACAGCCCGCTGCAGTTCCCGTTACTGTATAGGTTGTTGTTGCACTTGGATTAACAGTAATTGAAGCCGTTGTTTGGCCAACTGGAGTCCAAGAATAAGTTGTTGCACCTGTTGCGTTCAATGTTGTTGAAGTTCCTGTACAAATCGAAATATCTGGACCAGCATTGACACTTGGTGCTGGATTCACCAAAACGGCTACTGTCTGTGGTGTTCCTGAGCAACCACTTGCGGAAGGTGTCACCGTATAATTTACAGTTTGTGCACTTGCGCTCGTGTTTACGAGTGTATTGGATATTGTTGCGGATGATTGTGCGCTTGTACTTTCACCGGTAATATTGGCATTGTTCGTTGCTATCCATGAATAACTTGTTCCAAAATCACTTGTAAGTGCTAGATTGACCGGGCTTCCACTACAAATTGTTGCAGAAGTAGCGCTTGTCATTGTTGGTGAAGGATTCACTGTTACTGTAACAGGAATACAAGAAGAAGCAGGTACACAAGCTGTTGCGCCATTTCGAACATAGTAAGTGATTGTTGATCCCGGAGTCACAGTTAATGTAGCTCCTGTTCCAACTAATGTTCCACCGCACGATCCCGTAAACCATTGCGTTGAGGCATTTCCACCAACAGCAGTGAGTGTGGTGCTTTGTCCCGAACAAATAGAAGTTGTTCCTGAAATGGAAGTTGGAGGAGTAGCTACAGGAACGGTTGCCGTTAAATTGGAAATAACAACGTATTGTTTTGGAGTGTTATAATTGGTAGGACTAACATTTGATTTATACAAAATGGTGATCGTCGAAATACAATCCGTTGCTGTTCCAACATTGATCTCATTATTTCCCCAACATGTGCAAGAGGTGGATTGTCCAGAATTAAAGGTTAAAAGCGTTGTTCCACTTCCAGTAACCGAACCTCCTGTTTGCACACAAGCTGTTCCAACTTTGAAAACATTTACAGCTGCAGCAGACGAATTGGTTCCACTGATTTGAATTTTGTCTTCCCATGAACCGAAACCGTCATCGTTGACATCGTATAATTTGAAATTGACTGGACCTTGAACAGGAGAACTAAATGTAATGGTTGTTGTGATTGTTTTGGTTGTATTGGTTGTCCAATCAGTGCTCAAAAGCAATCCTTGATTAGTAGCAGTTATACCTGAGCATCCACCACCTGAAACAGTTGAGCCTGAAGGAAACCAAACCGGTGAAGCATCTTGCCAAACATTTTCTGAATTGACAATCGTTGCAGACATCGTAATTCCTGAAACGGTTGTTGTATAAGTGCGGTTTGTTCCAGTGCCACCATATGTACCGTTCCAAGGGAACGTGGTTTGGCTAAATCCAATGAGGGAAATAAAAATAAGCAAGACACTGATTATCAGTTTCATTTTTGGAGAGTTTGAGAATGTTCTAGTTTTCTCAAATTTACCATTTAATAACCCATTATTTTGAGGGGCTAGCACCTCAATAGTGCATAAAAAAAGCCTCCAAATAGGAAGCTTTTCAACTAATTTATTTAGAATTTAACTCGCCGAATAATCAGAAAATTGTTGATCATCAGCAAAATAGAAAATGCGTACTTGAGCAGTATCTGTTAAGAAGTCAATTTTACCAACCTCAAAGCGATTTATGGCAATACCGGTACGTTTTTCCAAATCCGCTTTCATTTCTTCGTATTTGTCAGGAACGATGAGGTCGATTCGTTCGTAATTCACAGTTTTACGTGTTTCATGTTTCACCAACCACAGATTTTCTAAACCAAATGTCAGTAAGATCACAGAAACATTGATAATAGCCATCTCCGCTAAACTAATTTGATTCGAAGCCAAGGAGTTCACGACACTCACACCAATGATTAAGAATAGGTATGTCATCTCCTTAATTTCGATGGCATCCGTTCGGTAACGAATGATTCCGAAAATGGCAAACAAACCTAGACCCATTCCTGTGTCGATGTCTAATTTTTTCAATCCAAAACATAGGAAAAACGTGATCGTACCGATTAAGTAATACGTGAATAAATAATCTTTACGTTTCGTTTTTGGATAGTACAAATAACGAATCAAGATGGTTAATACCGAAATATTTACAAGTAAACGAACAAGTAAAACAAGTGCGTCTGGACTGTAAATTGAAAATCCTAAATCTTTTGGTTGTTTTGCCAAAGGCACTATAAAATCAAGCAGCATGTGAGTTTATTTTTTTGAGTTTTAATAATTTCTTTTTAAAGCGATTGAACTTCAATGTGCTTCCACCATACAATTCAATTGAGCCAATGCAATATTTACTCAAGCGATATGGACGAATACATTTTGTTTTCATCAATGCAAAGAAAGCAGAATTTCGGTTGACTGTTTCTTGTTTTAGCTCTGCAATAATGAGATTATTGAAATTCTGAGAGTGGTTTTCCCATTTAAACGTTAAATCAAAATCAAGCGTAAGGCGTTCGTTTTCTACTTTGTTCACCAAAGTCATTCTATGGAAAGAGTTCCACATTACAGGACGCAAGCCAGTTTTATTTGTAACAATTGAGTGAATGAAATCTTTGTGTTTTTCCAATAATTCAGTTGGGATCTCATCCACTTTTATGCGACTTTTATGCGTTCGTCCTTTCAGTTTATGTTTAATCTCCAAAAAGGTCAAGTTTGACTCAACGTACTTTCTAAAGCGTACCTTGAAGCGATTGGTTCTTCCATTGTGATGATCTTTGAAGAATGAAAAATCTTGATCATCGAAGTACAAACTTTCATAAAATGGTGTTCTAGTACCTTCTATTTCGAGAATTCGGTAATTCTCGCGCAATTCAGGAAGGAATTTTAGAAATTCATTTACAGAAAAGGCAAATTTCGTATCAACTCGATTCATGAGTTTAACGCGATCCATTTCCAATAAGGTGATGGGCTCAAAAGTTTGAAGAATTTGACCTATTTGATTTGATAACATTAACTCAAAGTTAATTTAATGTTTGATTAAACAAACGTTAAAACGAAATTTTATTTGAAATGGTTGGCGATTTTAATAATTATAAGAAAAACAGTTGTTTTTATTTGATTTAATATCTTTGCCGCATGAGAAAGAAAATTTTGCTTTTTGGTTCAGGTGAATTAGGAAAAGAATTCGTAATCGCTTGTCAACGTTTAGGACAATATGTAATTGCTGTTGATAGCTACGAAGGTGCACCAGCAATGCAGGTTGCGCAGGAGTTTGAAGTGATTAATATGCTTGACGGAGCAGAATTAGATCGTCTCGTAGCGAAACACAATCCAGACATTATTGTTCCTGAAATTGAAGCCATCAGAACAGAACGTTTCTATGATTATGAAGCGCAAGGAATTCAAGTTGTTCCAAGTGCAAAAGCTGGAAATTTCACAATGAACCGCAAAGCAATTCGCGATTTAGCCGCTATTGAAGTTGGTGTTCGCACTGCTACTTACCGTTATGCTACTTCTTTCGAAGAGTTGAAAGCTGGGGTAGCTGTAACAGGGATTCCATGTGTTGTGAAGCCATTAATGTCAAGTTCAGGTAAGGGCCAATCGGTTATCAAAAGCGAGGAAGACATTGAAAAAGCTTGGAATTATGCCATGGAAGGTTCGCGAGGCGATTTGAAAGAAGTGATCGTCGAAGGATTCATTGATTTTGAATATGAAATTACCTTGTTGACAGTTACACAGAAAAATGGTCCGACCTTGTTTTGTCCGCCAATTGGACACAGACAAGAGCGCGGTGATTACCAAGAAAGCTGGCAACCAATGCCAATGGCGCCTGAGCATTTAGCAGAAGCGCAAGAAATGGCAGCGAAAGTTACAGCAGCATTGGGTGGAGCAGGAATTTGGGGCGTTGAATTCTTTATCACAAAAGAAGGAGCTTATTTCTCTGAATTGTCACCACGTCCGCACGATACAGGAATGGTAACATTGGCTGGTACACAAAATTTCTCAGAATTTGAATTGCATGCACGTGCTGTTTTAGGAATTCCAATTTCGGAAGTAAAACTAGAAAGAAATGGTGCGAGTGCCGTTGTTTTGGCAACAGCAGAAAGCAATGAAGAACCTATTTTTTCTGGAATTGAAGCAGCAGCTCTTTATAAAAACACAGATTTTAAATTGTTTGGTAAACCAACTACGCGTCCGTACCGAAGAATGGCTGTTGCACTAGCATACGGTGATGAAGATGTTAAAACCTTGGTTGAAAAAGCGAAAGAAGTTGCTGGGAAAATCAGTGTGAAATAAGGGATGATTGACATCAATGAAGGAAGAACTGGAGCGTTAGCTTTACCCGGTTTTGTTCTTGTAATTGCGGCCATACTTTTTGTTTTTATTTCTCCAGTCGTTTCGGTTGTTTTAGTGCCAATTGCGATTTGTTTATTTCTTGTATCGACAGGAATTGAGATGGATTCAGCACGTA
>JBDLVK010000086.1:0-9594 GCA_039804825.1 Bacteroidota bacterium | reverse complement strand
ATAATCCCTTTACCCAGTGAAGATGTTACTCCCCCTGTTACAAATACGTATTTTGTTGAATTTGACATGTATCTATGAAATGTAACTACGGGGAGCAAAGTTAGTACATTCCTTTTAATAGCGAAGGATAAAATGTTAATAGAATTAAAATAATATTAACAATTTGAAGGCTCGGTGAGAAATGTGATTGAAAGTAGAGATGAATATTATAAAAACTAACTATTTTAATATTAATTTGAATTTTCAAATTTTCAAATTCTCGAATCACAATCCTCCCCACGTTTCATTCAAACCCTGCTGGAAATAAAAACGATCTTTTCGAACAGATGATTTTTCAAAAACAGGACAACCGGATTCGTCTAATCGCGGATAATGCGGCGTATTGCGCTCCACTTTCTTCGGTAAGAAAATTAAATCATGAATCAATCGGTTTTGTACTACATGACGCAAATGTTCACTGTCGATTCCTAGTTTGAAATGAACATTTTGCCCATAACCCAAATTGTAATAAACGCCACCGTAAGCAATTCCGTGACTCGTTCTACCATAAGGCAAATCTTCCAAGACACGAAAACCACTGGGTTGGTGTTTCATTGGAATTTTTTCCCATTTGGAGTTTTTTGTTTCACCAGTCCAGATGAACATTCCACTGATGAATTTTAAGTTTTCTGTTCGGTAGCTTATTGCGAAATGACCTGTTCTGAAACGATCTTTTGCTTGTCCACCGAAAACATCATTTTCAAATAGGAGAGAGGTGTTTTTTAAATGAAGCGCCCAACCTCCTGAAAGTTGTGAAGTTCCAGCGTTATCCTTGTAAATCAAATAATTGAATCCAAGTCCGTAGTTGTAATTGGTGTTGTGAAACAAGCCGTTCAATTGGAAATCTGGCAAAGAATTTCGTTTTCCAGCCAATAAATGTAGTCCGACAGAAGAACGTGATTCCCAAAAATTTGATCGTTTTCCATAGCTCGTTGCGTTGAAAGTGATCGTTTGTCCTAGATTGAATTGATAAAAATAATCGGTGTAATAGGCATTTAAGGTGGCTCCGATGTTGTTTACATGTGTTCCAACATTGAATGTTAATCCGAGCGAAATACCAAAATTCTTATTGCTAAACGTTTGTCCAAACAAAATGCTTGGAAGAACAACAACAAGAAAAAGTATGGTGCGCATTGCTTCTTTTAAATTTTAAAATCTGACCAATTACTCAAAAAACATTCCAATTTAATTGAAAAAACAAGTAATCTAGCAAAATGTGTGTAGAATTCAGATGATGGATAATTTTAGATTTGTCCTTACTGCATTTAAAACCGAAAAAAATCCAACAATCAGCATTCATTACCAATTGTACATATAAACTAGGAATAACTAATTATGCGTTTATTTTTGTAGTATGACAACAAGCAAACGTCTTTATTGGTTAGCACAAGTAATTGGTTGGACATCCTATGTAGCCTTGTTGATGTTGGCTACTTATGCGAATAATCCGGAAAAGTTAGATTTGAAATTGGTTGCTAACTTGTTCTCGTTGATTTTCTTTGGAATTACGTGCACACACATCATGCGTATTTTTTATTTCAGAATGCATTGGTTGGAATTACGTTTAGCTCCTTTATTACCCCGTGTTTTGTTGGGTGCATTGGTGACTTCGTTGGCCATTTCCGCTACAACTACTACTTTTTCTGTAATGATCGATGCAAAGGAGATTGAAACATTAACTTTTTTGAACATTGTTATTCATGTCTTTTCGATTTTAGTGTTGGTTGTTTTCTGGAACTCTATTTATTTTACTTATCATTTCTTTCAAAAATCACGCAAGCAAGAATTGAATAATGTGACACTTGAGGCAAGTCGAAATGAAATCGAATTAAAGAATTTACGTTCACAATTAAATCCGCATTTCTTGTTTAATTCCTTGAATAGTATTCGCGCATTGATCGATTTAGAGCCAGCAAAAGCAAAAGTATCCGTTACGACTTTATCCAATTTATTGCGTAAATCCTTAATTCTCGGAAAAGAAAACCTAGTTGATTTAAACGAAGAATTAGAAATGGTCTCAAATTACTTGGAGCTAGAAAAAATTCGGTTTGAAGAGCGTTTGGAAGTGAAATGGAATTTAGATGATTCATTAGGAGATTTTCAAATCCCACCGTTTTCGATGCAAATGTTGGTAGAGAATGCCATTAAACATGGAATTTCCAATTTGGTCGATGGCGGAATTATTGCCATAGAAACAAAACGTTTGGAAGGACAAGTGCTGATTGCTGTCTCCAATACAGGTGAATTGAACACAGATTTCAATTCTGATGAAACTGGAGCCGGAATTGGACTTGAAAACACCAAACGCAGATTGGCTTTGCAATTCAAGGGGGCTGCTGCTTTCGAATTGATTCAGAGAAACAATGAGGTTGTTGCTCAATTACTATTCAATCATTAAAGCAATTGATTTATGAAAACACTTAAAACAATACTAGTTGAAGATGAGCGTCTTGCGCGTGAAGAATTAAAGTCTTTATTGAAAGATTATTTGGAAATTGATATCATTGGTGAAGCAAAGAATGGAGAAGAAGGAATTGCTTTAATTAAAGAGCAAAAACCAGATTTAGTATTCTTAGACATCAATATGCCCGGCATGAATGGCTTTGAAATGTTGAAGAATTTAGAGGAAATTCCACGGGTAATTTTTGTTACTGCTTATGACGAATACGCACTGAAAGCGTTTGAAGTAAATGCCATGGATTACATTTTAAAACCAGTCGATCCAGAACGATTACGGGAAGCCATTCAGAAATTGTCGTCAGAAGATGATTTCGTTTCGGGACAGTCAGCCGGAATAGCACGAAAAGATCGTTTTTTAACAGTAAATGACCGAGTTTTTATTAAAGATGGTGAGAAGTGTTGGTTTGTTGAATTGAGCAAAATTCGCATGTTGGAATCAGACGGAAACTATGTGAAAGTTTATTTTGATAATTTCAGACCATTGATTTTACGTTCCTTAAACAGTTTTGAAGAACGTTTGGATCCAGAACATTTTTTCCGTGCCAACAGAAAATTCATTATCAATTTACAATGGGTTTCATCAATAGAAAACTGGTTCAATGGTGGATTGCAAGTTGAATTGCGTGAAGGTGAAAAAGTTGAAATTTCAAGACGTCAAGCGATTCGATTTAAAGAGTTGATGAGTTTGTAATGCTAATTTAAACTGCAAAGTGTTTCTATTGTCGCGTCAATCACTTTAGCCATTCGACTTAGGTCCAATGTTTCCATGGTGTCGGTATTTTGATGATAGTTTTTGTTTCTGTAAAATGCTGTATCTGTCAACATTAAAGCGCTAAAATTGAACCGCCAATAGTTTAAATGATCTGAAAAATCGACACCTGGAAGAACTTTTGGCCCATTGAATTTTTTCGAACGAATGTGTTTTGTGTGCTTAAAATTCTTCGTGAATTTGCGTGAAAATTTCCCTTTCCCAAATTTATTAACCAGTGTAATATAGTTGCCTTTGCTGCCATAAAACAAACGCATTAATCCAATTGGATAATCCTGACTTTTCTTGGCGTCTTTGAAATATCCAATCATTTCAAGTGAAACCATTCCGTAAATCGCTTTTTTAGAATCTGCTAATGCTTTGGCATGAACGAAACTTCCCATGTTTTCTGTTCTGAAGTAGGGTGGTTCTTCTAATGTATAAGCAACTAATTCAATTGGATGGGAGAATTGTTTTTCTTTCATTTGACGTGCAATTTCCAGCAAACCCACAACACCGCTGGCATTGTCATCAGCACCTTCCTGCATGCCACAAGCATCGTAATGCGCGCCGATAACGACTAATTCTGAATTAGAAGACCCAAAGGAATTGATCAATGTTGGCTTGAAAAGGCAAACAACATTTTTATAAGTAATTCCATTGACCTGATATTCCTGAAAATAGGTAGTGTCAGCGTACTTTTTGAATTCTGAAGCAATAAAATCAGCGGTTTTGTTGAGCAATTCCACATTCATGAAATGGCGATAACCTTTGGTTTTGGTTAATTGCTCTAAATGCGATTTAATAAGTAGTGTATCTGATTGTGCTGTTGCGTACTGAGCATCAATCAACAATAGAATCAAAAAGAATTTACTCAGTAACTTGACTTTCATTGCTTAATTCAATTGAATTAGGATGAATGACAATGCGTCTAGCTTTGTATAATTTTCCAATCGCTTGTTTGAAGGTTTTCTTACTCATTCCCGCGATTTCGCGAATTTCATCCGGATCACTTTTATCAGAAAGATGAATGACTTTCTTATCAATCAACATGTTTAATACACGTTCGGCAGCTTCGTCAAATTTTTCAAATCCAGCTTTTTCTAAGCGAACATCTAAGCGACCGTCCTCACGTATATTGTAGACATAACCAACATCTCTGAACCCGCGATTGATTTTTCTACTGATATCATTTCTGTAAATGATTCCATGATAACGATTATTTACAATGACTTTAATTCCTAATTCAGTTGTATCGCATATTAAGATATCAGATTCAACATTGAGAATGCTTTCATCCGTACATTCTTCGAGATAACGATTGACTTTCATGGAAGCGAACAAACGATCTGTAGCAAAATCATATTGAAGAGTCACCAAATAATATTTACCTTCCTCCATCAATTGATTTTGTTCTTTGAATGGAACCATTAAGTCTTTTTCAAGTCCCCAATTCAAAAATGCTCCAAACGCATTCACTTCAATTACTTTTAAATAGGCAAATTCTCCAAGTTGAATCAAAGGAACTTCTGTTGTTGCAACTATTCGGTCTTCGGAATCTTTGTATAGGAAAACGGAAATAACATCGCCAACTTCCATGTCGTCGGTTGTATATTTTCCTGGTAAAAGTACGTCATTGTCCTCATCGTCACCTAAATAAGCGCCGGGAGCTGTGAAACGTAAAATTGTTAAATCATTGTATTGTCCAATATTCATCTGCTAGAAATAGAGTGCAGATGCTAGTTTTGAATTGAGCACCATGCACGGTAATTTTTTGTCATTGGTAATTAATGACTGTGCAAAGGTATCAAATTGTGGCAATAAACTCTCAGAATGATAAGCAATGGCAATCATATCGATTGATTTTTCTGCGCAATAAGTAAGAACCTTCTTCTGATAAGAGCCACCTCCTTTCATAAATTCAACAGAACAAGGAACTTTTCGTTCATCGTACTGATTTTTAATGATCAAAATTCGATTTTTCATTTGTTGGCTTAACAATTCATCATTTTGTTTTTCACCAACCACGTGAACTGTTGCTCCGAAAATATTTGCCAAATCTCCTGCATTATTAACGATTTGAAGACTCTCTTTTGTCAAATCAATCGGTACTATGATGTTTTTAATTTCTTTAGGAACGGTGTCTTTTTGTACAATTAAAAAAGGAACTTCAGAACTTGTAACCACTTTCATTGCATTACTTCCAAACAATTTCTGAAAACCGGTTGCACCGTGCGTTCCCATGATAATTAACTGTGCACCTTCCTTATGTGCAATTTTACCAATGTCTTCAAAAATTGAACCTTCACGCACTAATTTCGTTAGGGTAATTCCTTCAGGTGCATCAAAACGAGCAATTACTTCATCCAATTTCTGATTCGCTTTCACAGCTTCTGCTTTAGAATTTGCTAAATGCAATAATTGAATTTCAGTGTGAACATATTTACCTAAATGCAAGGCATATTTTAATGCTGAGTCACCAACTGCGGTGAAATCATGCGGTACGATATATAAATTCTTGCTCATAATTGTTTGATTTAAATCAAAAGTAGCGAAAAATCTAGTTGAAACAACTGTTTTTAATCACCAATGAATAAAGATCGTATCTCATTGATAATTAGTTTGTAAATCATTTAAGATTTTCTTCTTTTTTTCTTTTTCATGCCTCCAGTAACTGAACTCATGTTACTTGGATCTCGTTTGTCTCTTTTGGATGCTTTCGTATCTAATTTATCTTTTTGAGCTTCTGGATTTTGTAAGTCGTCTTCAGGTGTAACGGCAACATGAGGAATTCCTCCAGCTGGACCATTATCTTCAGGGCTTTGCCATTTGTTCTTTACTTCTTTTTTCTCGACTTTGTTAGTTTTACTGTTTAATACATAAACATCTGTCTCTTGATTGTTGCCTTTGTTTACTCCGATGACATCTTCTTTAAACGTCCATTTGTTACCAGTTAAAACAAAAGCGTCCAATGATAAATCAGGAACGTAAAAAGAGTAGAAACCTTTTAAATTAGGACTTTCCGGCATTAAGTGGTCAAAAATAATTCGATTGTATTGCTCTTCATATTTCAATGACATTGTTGCTTTTTCTGAATGTTCATAGAAAATACGTTTGAAAGTTCCTTCTGTGGTTTTGAAAATTGGACTACCTAGTTTGGGAGAATTACCAGAAAAATAGAGCACATCAATAAGTTTTATATTGCTGCTTGCCGTATTTCCGTCCCAACCTAGTACCGTGTAAACAGTCTTAGCACCTTTGTCAACAGGAATTATTTTGTAGTAAAGTGCGCCGTACCATTGATTTGCTTCTAATATTTCACTTGGTCGTGGATTAAAAGGATCTGAATTATCTACCAGTTCAGACAATTCAACATTCTTCTTTTTCTCATCTAAATGCATTAAGAAACAATAATATTTTTGGGTTTGATCATCTTGTTCAACGTTCCAGTTTATAATACGTAATTGACCATCTGGACTATCAATAAATCCAACTGTCTTCAGGGATAAAAAAGAGTAGGAGTAGGCTCCGTCAAGTTGCAAGGTCTCAAATAAATAGTTTTTGAATTCAGTGTTTTTTTCCTCTTTTTGAAGATCGTCTTTTGCAGCTCGCAAACTATCCAATAACACGACAAGTTTCTTCTCTCTGTTCACAAAGGTCGAATCTTCAACAGCGGCGGCTGAAAGGGAATTTAGAAGAACAAGAAGATAAATTACATTTTTCATACTCTGCATAACGTGTTTTACATGCGAAAGTTACTTCGGTTCAATTACTGCGCCAAATTTAGCGGTAAGTTATAAAATTAAACGAAGGAGCAGTTAGATTGTTTTGCTTTAAATCCATCACAATTTGTGCACGATGATAATTTGAATGATTCAATATGTGATACAAAATATCGATGATTGGTTTTGAGTATTCAACACCTTCAGATGAATGGTAATTAATTTTGTTTTCTAATTCAAATTTCTCAATAAAATCAATCGTCTCTGAATAATTTTGCTCGTGTAATTTCAAAAGATACTCTATTGGTAATTTATCCCAACTTTCTGATTCGGGTTTCAATCCCTTTAAGCGACAATTCCAAATATGATGAACATTGATGATGTGAGAAATAGATGTTTCAACAAAACTTGAAACTGAATCCTCCTGATTTTCTATGGCCTTGATCCAATTTTTTGTAGCGAAGAAATCGTACTCAAATTTATCCAGGAAAAACTCCTTCATTACTTCAAATTTTTCAAAGCAGCTATCGTTTCTGTTGGGTTTGGTGAATTGAATACAAAGCTTCCCGCAACAAGCACATCAGCACCCGCTTTTACCAATTCTAATCCCGTTTCAAGATTAACTCCGCCATCAACTTCTACCAAGGCCCGTGAACCACGTCTATGAATCAAGTTTTTAGCTTGCTCAACCTTTAAAACAGCATTCTGAATGAATTTTTGTCCACCAAAACCTGGATTTACCGACATGATTAATACTAAATCCAACTCTTCAATAACGTCCGAAAGTAAATCAACCGGCGTGTGAGGATTCAATGCAACTCCTGCTTTCATACCAGCTGCTTTAATTGCTTGAATTGTGCGGTGTAAATGACGAGAAGCTTCAAAGTGAACTGTTAAAATATCAGCACCTGCTTTTTTGAAATCTTCAATGTATTTATCAGCATCCTCAATCATTAAATGAACATCTAACGGTTTAGTTGCATGTTTTTTAATTGCTTCAATTACCGGGAAACCAAACGAAATATTTGGAACGAAAACGCCATCCATTACATCAACGTGAAACCAGTCAGCTGTTGAGTTGTTAATCATTTCAACATCGCGCTGAATGTTAGCAAAATCACACGAAAGTACAGAAGGGGAGATTAAAAGTTCCATGACGTTTTTTTTACAAAATTAGTAAACAAAAACGGTTAATCCCTCATGATTTTCAAATATTCTTCGTCACGTTTATAGATGTCCAAATAGAAAATTAACACTTCTCGATCGGCAAAAACTGTTTGGTATTCAACAAAGATTGGTATTGGGTCTCGCAATTTGATTGGATAGTTTTTTGCAACAGTTATAAGGCTATCCAACGAATCAGCTGTAAGGTCATTACGCTTTTTACGAATGGAATCGTAATCCAATAACGTTTTTCCTAAATCAACTGGATCTTGGCAACGCATACAACCATGGGAATAGGAGCGAACATCCGTTCCGAATAAGGATTTTGATGGCGTGTCATGTACGTAAACACTATGAGAATTATGGAATTCAAATTTAATGATTCCTAGACTGTTACGTGGGCCAGGTTGTTGAACAACTTTATAAGGAAAGGAATTTTCTGGAATTCGTTTCCAATTCACCGAATAAGGATCAACTTCTTTGTCGCCACGATAAATTTTATAGTTGTTTCGAGCAAAATATCCAGCACCATTTCGAGCTGCAGGCAAAATTTCTTTATTACAAATAGATTGAGGGACTGTCCAATAAGGGTAAACAACAATTGCATGTACTTTTGAGGTAAGTTCAGGAGTTTGATTTTCAGTTTTTCCAACTACTACGTTGTGTTCCCGCTTTAAACTGTCATTTACAAAATAGCGCAATTTATATTCCGGAATGTTAATACGAATGTACTTTTCAGGATATTTAGCGTGTGTTCGAATTTTCTCCAAGGTTAACCCAGCACGCAACACTTTATCGACCGTACTTTCATTCAATGATATAGTTGTGTACTTACCAATTTTTCCATCTGGTTTTAAGCCGTTTAATACTTGAAAGGATTTTAAGGCAGCCACAACTTCTAAACTATCTTTTACTTTTTCAGCAATGAAACCTTTAGAAATGAGAGCTTTTCTCGTTTTTTCAAAGGCATGAAGAGAATCTTTTTTAATCGGTTCAATGTTAAAACGGCTTGTATCCATTTTTGTCTTCGAACAATAATCATAAAGTTTTGTGGCAAGAAATCTGTAATTTGTATCGTTAGGTCCACGTTTCAAGAAAATTTGATCATAACTTAAACTGTCTCTTTCTGCGAAGCATGAATCTAAATAAGCAGGTCGAACCAATTTCGTGGGACGTAATTTTTTGTTTTCCAAATCGATAAAACCAACATTTAAATCATGCATCATTGCTCCGGACTGAGCGGTAAGGATAACTTCTTCTTCAATCCACAATAGATTTTTCTTCTTGGAAATCGTTAATCTTTTTTGAGGTATACCAAACCAAATAGATTTGGCAAGAGTTTTCTTTAATTCAAGACCTGAGTCATTTAACATGGAGTCGTTTACCCATTTCGCTTTAAAGTTGTTGTTTGCGTATAATTCTTGTAACCATATAGTTTCTTCATAATTAAAACCTAGTGAA
>JBDLVK010000085.1:0-40167 GCA_039804825.1 Bacteroidota bacterium | reverse complement strand
ATTTATTTTCTCGAAAGGAACATTAAAACATATCCCAAAACTAATTGCCGCTAAATAATTGTAGAAATTATACTTCCCAATCATTTGCGTTGAAATTAGGTCAGATTGATAGTTAGTTGTTGACCATTTTAATTCGACAAAAGGGGATAGGTTCACTAATTCACCTTTTATTAATGAATCATTTGATGTTCCATATGAAATCGTATCAATACCTTTTGGCAAGTTGAATTTCAATACGTCATCATCATTATTATAAACAAGGATTCCCTTATTTTTTGATACTGAATCGTATAGTTCTTTTTTTGTTTTTAATACTCCTTCAAAATTCAAAAATCCTTCTAAATGTGCTTTACCGATATTGGTTATAATACCGTGTGTTGGTTCTGCAATATCACATAATTCTTCAATATCCTTGAATTTATTCGCGCCCATTTCGATAATTGCAATTTGATGACTATTATTAAGCCGAAGTAAGGTAAGTGGCACTCCAATATGGTTGTTCAAGTTGCCAATTGTAGCAAGCACGTTAAATTGACTAGATAGAACTGAATTTATAAGTTCTTTCGTACTCGTTTTTCCGTTGCTACCGGTTATTCCAATTACAGGAATAGAAAACTTTAAGCGATGAAAATTGGCTAATTTTTGCAAAAAGAGTAGGGAGTCTTCAACAAAAAAAATCGATGCATTCGTTTGGTATTCAATTTCATCAACAACAACGTATTTTGCACCTTCTTTTAACGCTTGTTCCGCAAATATGTTTCCATTGAAATTTGCGCCTTTGAGACAAATAAATAAGCAATCTTTTTCTATTTTTCGTGTGTCAGTGCAAACACCTGTCGTTTGATAAAATAAATCGAAGAGTTCTTTCATTTTACTTAACATTAAAAAAGCCCGCTTTTCAACGGGCTTTAATATTATTTACTTTTATTTAATGAACATTAATATGATAGTTCTTTATTTAAAAGAGATTTTGTTTATTTCTTTTTCTTTTTAGATCTTCCGTAGTTCATTCCAACTGGTGATCCAACTCGATCCATGGCACATCTGAATCCAATCGTTGATGTTGATTTATCCTCATCTAAGAAGCGTCTATTTCCAGCAGCTAACCAATATGCACGATCTTTCCATGAACCTCCTTTGTACACACGTGATTTATCAGAAACCAATGATGTTGGCCAAGAAGTTCTGTCACCTGGTTTAACAGTTGAGCCATTTAATCCGAATTCTTCGTGTTCACTTTGATACATGATTAGATTCGGGTCACGATTCGCTTGGTTAATAGCATTTTTACGATCGTCATTTGCGTAGTAGATAGAACTTTCGATGTCACCATCTTGGAAATCGATATAGTCATCTTTACGATAATTCAAACGTCCAATGTTTTCTTCTTCAGTTACGTTTCTGTATTTCAATTTACCAGGAGTATCCAAAATGTAATCACCGAAACCTTCGCGTAACATTGAAATTACTTCGAATGCATATTCTTCACCATCTTTACTAGTTCTAATTGCATCAGCGAAAATTTCACCGAACAAACGATCTTGAATTAGAGTAGAAGCATCATTGTCATATTTTTCGTTTTTCAATGCAATTGCTTCGTCCAATACTTTATTGATCTGTTTCAATAAATCAAGTTCGATTGAATCTTTCACTTTGTTGTGAGAAACATAAAATGGATCAGGAGCATTACCACCTCTAACAGGGTTACGAGATTGAACATTTGAAGCAACTCCTTTTGGAATTACAGTATCATTCAATGTAGCGAACTCCTTAGATGATGGGTCATGTTTGTCTGCAGAAATACGTTGGTAACGAACACGTTCGAACTCATTCAAGTATTCTTTCATTCCGTGAACATCATAACTTACTTGCGCATTTTTCAAGTCAACAGCACCTTCGTTATTCAATAATTTTGTTTTGAACACATTTCCTCTAAAAGGTCTGAATTCATCAAAATCTTCAGAAGATAAAGGACGATAAACATCAAGTACCCATTCAGAAACGTTACCTGCCATGTGGTATAAACCATAATCATTTGGCCAGTAAGACTCAACTGGTGCAGTTACGTCAGCACCGTCATTCAAGTTTCCAGCAACCCCCATATAATCTCCACGACCTCTTACGAAGTTAGCGCGAATAGCACCTTGGAACTGCTCATCATCGTTACGAACCCAGTGACCATTCCATGGATAAATTCTTCTTTCAGAAATGTTTTCTGTTCCTTCTTGAAGGTTTCCAATTAATCCAGTCGCTGCAAATTCCCATTCAGCTTCAGTTGGGAGACGGTAGCGCGGTAAAAGAATACCATCCTCCATACGTACGATACGTGTTCCTAATTTTTTACCTTGAATGTGAGAAGGATCTAAATCTTGCACGTTTTTAACCACTGCTTCTTCATACTGACCAGCGTAATAAGCATCGGTATTGAAAGTAGCTTCGTCAGCCTGAGCAGTATTCCAAGCTAAAATTCCTTCACGAATTAAAATATACTCATTGACACGGTCAGTTCTCCATTTACAGAAATCGTTTGCTTGTAACCAAGAAACTCCAACAACTGGATAGTCTCTGTATGCAGGGTGTCTCAAATAATAATCAACGTATTTTTCGTTGAATCCTAGCGGAGATCTCCAACACAATGTATCAGGTAGTGCGTTTTTGTAAACCATCGGGTAGTTTTCATTGTACGCTCTTGAAATCCAGTACAAATATTCTAACCAGTTAAAGTTAGTAACCTCTGTTTGATCCATATAGAATGAAGAAACTGTAACGCGTGTAGCACGGTTGTTCCAATCGTACATTACGTCTTGTTCAGCTCTACCCATTGTGAATGTTCCACCTTCAACTAAAACCAATCCTGGTCCAGTTTCTTGATCGATAAATGGTACTTTTTGAAATCCACCTTGTTTTGGGTTGTTATATTCCCAACCTGTAGAAGATGATCCTTCTCGTGCACAAGAAGCAATAATAACTCCTCCCAACACAACTGCAACGAACTTAAACCACTGCATATTTTTGATTTGATTTTTCATAATTTCAATTCGCAAATTTAATCTTTAAACGTACAACACAAAAAAAGTTACATTTTTTTTAGAACGAAGGACAAGATATTGTTCTAAATGAAACTGGTTTTGTTTTACAATTTAAATTTATTCCCATTGAGATTTCATGTGAACCACCTGAAACTCCGTTGTTTAATTTAGATACAGTAACGTCATAACTATATCCAAGTTTGAATTTACCTGTATTAATGCCTATTGATAATATAAATGCATCTCTGTTTCTGTACCATGCTCCAACATTAAAAGACCCATACTTAATGTAAGTACCGATACTTAGTTCTTGAAAACCGTTTTGGTATTGATAAATAACGTTTGGCATAATCGATGTAGTATTTGAGTACTTCGATTTGGAACCCAATTTAATTTCTGCACCCATATGTCCAGTAAATCTCCAAGGAAGTTTTGAATCACCAATAATCATTGATTCGTTGGGTCTATTCATATGATGCCAAGCTGCACCAGCAAAGAAATGCTTATTGAAAATTACCATTCCAGTGGAGGCATCAAAGAATCCTCTTGAACCACCTCTAGGAACATCACCTGTTGAATAAATAAACCCTCTTCTTGGATCAATCATATCTCCAAATGTTAATTTATCCCAGTCCAAGAATTTTTGATACCATGCAGCTCTAGCACCGAACATCATTTTCCATTTTCTACCAAGTGGCAAGTGATAAGAATAAATCAATCCCAACATAGAAGTATTGATTGTCCCTTGACCTTGTTGATCATGTGTTGCTAAAACACCAAATCCACCTGAAATATTTTTAAAGTATTGGTCATATGAAGCACTATAGGTAACATAGTTTCCTGATAATTGTGGCCATTCATTACGATAATTTAATGCAAAACGGGGACACCCATTCGAACCGGCAAAGGCTGGGTTTAAGTACAACGGATTTGCATAAAACTGCGTAAACGTTGGGTCTTGGGCATTCACCCCTGAACAGAGAGCAATGAATGTGCAAGTAGCTAGTAAACGTTTAAGTCCTTTCATTTATGTTGGTTAATGTAACAACGAAATCTGACCAAAGATAACGCAAAATTTAATTTAAGGTTACAAATATTATAAATCAAACAAAATAATCAAAGATTTGTTACGTTTTTTTGTTTTGTCAAGCGATAACCAACATATTTGTAAAATGATTTACTATAGTTCAATGTCTTCAAAACTTTATCAATTTTTTGGTTGTTTATTTTTTGTGCTGTTATCGATTATTTCTTTTGGACAAGAAATGCAAACAATTCCTGTAAACTGGTTAAATGCGACAAGCTATTCCTATTTTGGCGAGACTGTGAATGCGCCAACAATCGAAGGCCAGACATTAAACAATGGTAAGCCAAATTTTTATTGGACAAAAAAACTGAAGTCTGAAAATTATAAAGTGGAATTGGTCGATTATAATTCGGTTCAAGCTCCAAAAGAAGATTTGATTTTTTTAAATCGTTTTGGCATCGAAATAAATGGGGAGATTTCCTTCGAAGGAAAAGTAAGTGGAGCAGGAAATGAATATTTTGCGGCAGTTCAATTTGTTCCTTATATCAAAAAAAATGGTGTTATTCATCGAATTACTACAGTTAATGTAGCCATAGAACAGCAACCCGCTAAACTAAAAGAAAAAGATTTTGTAGCAAATTCTGTTTTGGCAGAAGGTTCAGGAACATGGGTTAAAATTTCTGTAAAACAAGATGCTATTTACAAAATTGATAAAGCGTTTTTGGAAGCATGTGGTATTAATACAACTGAGCTTGATCCGAATGCAATAAATATTTTTGGAAACGGAGAAGGAAGACTACCGGAATTAAACTCGGTCTATCGAACGGATGATTTAGCAAAAAATGCGATTAAAATTATTGGTGATTCGGATGGATCCTTCGACGATGGGGATTATATATTGTTTTATGGTTGGGGTCCAAATAGATGGAAAGCAAATGGTTTAGTTGATTATGACCAGGATAAAAACATCTATTCTGATGAATCCTTTTACTTTATTAATATCAATTCAAATGATGTTCCATTGCGCATTTCTTCCATTTCGAATAGTTCAGCAGCAGTTAACAACGCTGTTAGTAGTTATTCTTTCCATACAATACATGAAAATGATTTGACTAATTTAGTCAGTGCTGGTCAGCGCTGGTATGGGGAATTGTTTGATACAGAATTAGAACAAGTTTTCAATTTCACGATTCCAAATCTTGTAACGTCTCAACCAGTAACATTTAAAACTGCTATTGCCACGAATTGTGAAAGTTCTGGAGGTACATTACAACGCTATTCTGTGAATGGAAATACCTTGTTTTCCGCAACTTTAAATAGTGTTTCATCGGATTGGGTTCGATCAACAGCGATAATGAGCTTAACCAATCCTTCAAATTCGATTCCGTTTAAAATTCAAATAACTCGTAATTCACCGAATACTGTTGTTTACTTAGATCGCATTTTGTTGAATGCCAGACGTTCGCTTGTTTTTTATGGTCAGCAGTTTAATTTCAGTGATTTGTCTTCTGTTGGAGTTGGAAATGTAAGTGAATTTCAATTGTCAAATTTTCCATCAACTGGCTTTGTTTGGGATGTTACAGATCGTCACGCTCCAAAACTAATTCAAGGAACAATAAGTGGTTCGTTGTATAGCTTTATTCAGGACACAGATAGCTTGAGGGAGTTCGTTGCTTCAAATGGTTCGGTTTTTTTGACGCCAGAATATAAAGAGAGTGTTTCCTATCAGAATTTGCATGGTCTTCAACAAGCAGATTATTTGATTGTTACGCACAAAAATTTCACTTCTTACGCTGAAAGATTGGCTGATTTGCATCGCGATCAAGGAATGACAGTTCATGTGGTTACAAGTCAACAAGTCTTTAACGAATATAGTTCTGGAATGTTGGATCCAACAGCAATACGCATGTTTGCCAAAATGTTTTATGATCGAGGAGCGAGTAATCCAACTTCTCGTCCTAAGTATTTGTTATTGTTCGGTGATGGAACCTTTGATCCCAAAAATCGTGTTGCCAATAACAATAACTATATACCGACATATCAAGTGTTGACGAGCGAGAACCATATTGATGCAATGGTCACAGATGATTATTATGGAATGTTAAATGACAATGAATCCATAATGGCGGTTGACATGTTGGATATTGGTGTTGGACGTTTACTAGTTTCTGATGCACAAATGGCTAAACAACAAGTTGATAAAATCGAGCATTACATGCACAATGGCTCAAATTTGTTTTCAACGACAACAACGAATTGTAATTGTGATAGCTCCTCTTCAAGCAAAACTTTTGGTGACTGGCGATTAAATTACGTTCAAATTACTGATGATGAAGAATCAGGCTATTTCGTTGTGCAAGATTGTGAACCCCAATATAAATACACAAAAATCAATCATACTGAAATGAATTGTGAAAAGCTATATTCTGATGCTTTTACACAAGTGTCAATGGCAGGTGGAGAACGTTACCCAGACGTGAATGAGGCAATTACTAATCAAGTTGAAAAAGGAGCGTTATTGATCAATTATGTTGGTCATGGTGGTGAGGTTGGATTTGCAGAAGAGCGAATCGTGACAGTTCCTCAAATTCAATCCTGGAAAAATATTGACAAGTTAAATTTGTTTGTTTCAGCCACGTGTGAATTTACAAAATATGATGATCCTGCTCGAGTTTCTGCAGGAGAATGGGCATCATTGAATCCATACGGCAGTTCTATTGCCTTAATGACAACAACCCGTTCCGTTTGGTTTGGTGTAAATACAATTACTGGTAAAAAGTTCTTTGAAAATGTGTTTAATCGGGATGCTAATAATGAACCACTTGCTTTTGGTGATATCATGCGATTGACAAAGAATGCATCTGGTGCTTCGGATAATAAACGAAGTTTCACATTGATTGGAGATCCCGCATTAAAAATCGCTCTACCAAGATTAAAGGTGGTTACAGATAGTATCAATGGCTTAAGTTCAACAGTTGAGATTGACACAATAAAAGCGTTGAGTAAGATGACAATAAAAGGTCATGTTGAAGATCAAAATGGTCTTGCGTTAACGAATTTCAACGGAATTCTTTCACCGTCTATATTTGACAAACCGAAAATGCAACAAACGTTGGGGCAAAACAATGATTCACCAATTATTCCATTTGAGTTGCAGAGAAATGTTGTTTACAAAGGAAAAGTATCAATTGTCAACGGTAATTTTGAATTTAATTTTATTGTTCCAAAGGATATTAATTTTGCATACGGGCCCGGTAAAATAAGTTATTATGCAGAAAATGGTTCAACAGATGCCGGAGGATTTGATACCTTATTTATAACTGGAGGAATTGACCCAACTGGTATAATTGATGTGACTGGACCAGAAATTGAATTGCACCTCAATGACGAGTCTTTTGTATCCGGTGGAATTACGGATGAAACACCAATTTTAATTGCTTCGATTTTTGATGAAAATGGTATTAATACTGTTGGAAATGGAATAGGTCATGATTTAGTTGCAATCGTTGATGAAAACACAGCAGAGCCAATTGTTTTAAATGAATATTATACGGCTGATTTAGATTCTTATCAATCTGGCAAGGTTAATTATACAATGCCAACATTGGAAAAAGGTAAGCACAAATTAACGTTGAAAGTATGGGATGTTAACAACAATTCTTCTCAGACAACCATTGAATTTATTGTACAAAGCAAGGAGGAAATTGCATTGGATCATGTTTTGAATTACCCAAATCCTTTTACTACAAAAACAGAATTTTACTTTGAACACAATCAGGTTTGTTCAGAGCTTGAAACACAAATTCAGATATATACGGTTTCTGGTAAATTGGTAAAAACAATTAACCAATTGGTAAATACACAAGGTTTTCGATCAGAGGGCATTCCTTGGGATGGAAAAGATGAATTTGGAGATCAGTTGGCAAAGGGTGTTTACATCTACAAAATAAAAGTTAAATCAATTGACGGAAATATTGCTGAAAAAACAGAAAAATTAGTATTATTGAAGTAACTAATACAATAAAAGTCTCTTAAAAACGTATATTTGCAAGTTAAACTAGATGAAAACTGTTATGAACAAACGTATTTTCAATATATTATTTCTTTCCTTGCCTTTTGCATCGTTTGCACAACCTACGACGGCAGATTATTCTCAAATAAATGGGCAATTGGGATTAAACACTATTACAACTGCTGTTCCATTTATGGCAATTACTCCAGATTCAAGAGCTGGTGGAATGGGAGATGCAGGGACAGCCTTGAGTGCTTCATCCACTTCAGTATACTGGAATACTTCCATGTTGAATTTTGCAAAAGAGAAATCAGAAATTAGTTTGTCGTATACACCGTGGTTAAGAAACTTGACAAATGACATTCATTTGTCTTATTTGTCGGGTTATTACAAAATCAATGACCGCAATGCTATTGGTGGAGCATTGCGTTACTTTAGTCTCGGCGAAATTACTTTTACAGATGCAAGTGGAAATGTGATTCGCGATGATAAACCCAGTGAATTTGAATTAACTGGTGCTTATGCTTTTCGTTTGAGCGACAAAATGAGTATAGGGGTAAATGGAAAGTTTGCTTATTCAAATTTAACAGGAGGTTTAACTGTTGCTGGTGTTGATACAAAAGCCGGAGTAGCAGGTGCTACTGACTTGTCTTTCACTTACTATAACGACGAAGCAAAAATTGGAAAAACGAAGGGTGTATATACGTTTGCAACTACTATTAACAACATTGGAAATAAAATTGCTTATTCAGAAACAGCTAAGCGTGATTTCTTACCCATGAATTTAAAAATTGGTAACTCATTCAAGGCAGAATTTGATAAATACAATTCCTTACTTTTTGCAATTGATTTACAAAAATTGTTGGTTCCTACACCAGCTTATTACGATGTGATTGCTGGCACAAACACAATGATTTCGGGTAAGGATGACAATGTTGGTGTAATCGCAGGAATGCTGCAGTCATTTTATGACGCTCCAGGTGCACCAGTAATTGACAATGCAGGTAATTATGTTCAGAACAGTGATGGAACCTATGAAGTGAACAAAGGAACAAGATTAAAAGAAGAGTTAACTGAGATTAATATTGCAACCGGTTTAGAATATTGGTACAATGACGTATTAGCGATTAGAGCTGGATATTTTTATGAAAACAAAAACAAAGGAAATCGCCAATATTTGAATGTTGGAGTTGGTTTCAAATACAACATGTTCGGAATAGATATCTCTTATTTGGCTTCAACAAACGGTAAACAAAGTCCACTTGCAAACACCTTGCGATTTACTTTGCGTTTGAATTTTGGAAACAAGGCAGCTCAAACTTCTGGAGAAGCTAAACCTGAGTAAGATGAACATTCGAATAGGTTTTGGAGTTGATGTTCATCAGCTAGCAGATACTCATGAACTTTTTATTGGTGGTAAAAAAATTGAATCTGATCTCGGTGCTGTTGGTCATTCTGATGCAGATGTTTTAATTCATGCCATTTGTGATGCATTACTCGGAGCAGCAAATTTAAGAGATATTGGTTTTCATTTTTCTGACACAGATCCAAAATATAAGGGAATCGATTCAAAAATCTTACTCAATGAAGTTATGATTTTGTTGCAAGATCGAAACTATTCCGTTATTAATATTGACTGTACTGTAATTCTTGAAAAACCGAAATTAAATCCACATATCCCAGACATGCAGCAGATTATAGCTGAAATTATAAATGTTGATTCGGATTGTGTATCGATAAAAGCAACTACGCATGAAAAAGTTGATTCTTTTGGAGAACGTAAAGCTGTTAAAGCATATGCCGTTTGTTTATTGAATAAAAAGTAAGATCTAGTTTCTTCTTTCCTTTTTTTCTTTGCCTAAGAAGTCATAATGGCTATATTTGTATCACTATTTTGATAAAGCATGAAAGTGAATCCAAACTATAATTCCAGAGAGAAATTACTGGAATTGTATAATAAACCTCTCCTAGAATTAGTATTTGAAGCTGCGACAATCCATCGTCAGTATCACAATCCGCGTGAAGTACAAATGTCCTCTTTGTTGAGTATTAAAACAGGTGGATGTTCAGAAGATTGTGGTTATTGTCCACAAGCAGCACGTTATTCTACGAATGTTGAAGCACATAAATTGATGACTGTTGATTCAGTTATTGAACAAGCTAAAAATGCAAAAGCGAACGGTTCATCTCGTTTGTGCATGGGTGCAGCTTGGCGTGAAGTGCGTGATAATAAAGACTTTGACAATGTAATTGAAATGGTTCAAGCCGTAAATGACTTGGATATGGAAGTTTGTTGTACGCTTGGAATGATGAATGAAGATCAAGCTGTTCGATTGAAAAATGCAGGTTTATTTGCCTATAATCACAATTTGGATTCATCAAAAGAATTTTACGGTGACGTTATTTCTACAAGGGAATACGAAGATCGTTTGAATACAATTGAGAATGCGCGTAAAGCAGGGATTACGGTTTGTTCAGGTGGAATAATTGGAATGGGCGAAGCTGTTGAAGACCGAATTGGTTTGTTGATGAGTTACATGGAAATGGAAACGCCACCAGAATCAATTCCAATCAATGCCTTAGTTGCCGTTGAAGGAACTCCATTGGAAGATCAAAAACCGATTGAACAATGGGAAATGATTCGTATGGTTGCCACAACAAGAATTGCGTTTCCTGAATCCGTTGTCCGTTTGTCTGCTGGTAGAACAAAAATGAATATGGAAGGACAAGCTTTGTGTTTTATGGCAGGAGCAAGTTCAATTTTCGCCGGAGATAAATTATTGACTACTCCAAATCCGGAATTTAATGAGGATAAAGAAATGTTTGAAATTCTTGGACTAATACCAAAAGCTGCATTTGCAGATGGTGAAAAGCCAGTTACTATTCCAGACGAAAAAATTATTGAACGCAAACGAAAAGAAGCCGAGCGTCAAGCAGAAGTTGAAGCTGCTAGTACAAAAGCAAAGGAAGCAGGTTTCGAGCCACGCAAAATTACAATTGCTTAATGGATGGATCAAAAGTTAATTGATAAGCTTGAAAAAAGAAAATCAGAGGGAACCTTGCGTTCCCTTTCTTGTTTTGAGGGATTTATTGATTTTTATTCCAATGACTATTTAGGACTTGCAAGAGCTTCGCATATCGTAGAAATTTCGAATCATTCAGGTGCAACAGGTTCCCGTTTGATTTCAGGGAATTCGATTGAAGCTGAAGAATGCGAAAAAGCATTGGCCAATTTTTACAATTCAGAGGCAGCTTTGGTTTACAATTCAGGTTATGATGCAAATGTTGGATTGTTTAGTTCTATTTTACAAAGGGGTGATACGATTTTGTACGATGAAGCGATTCACGCCAGTGTGCGCGATGGTATCAGGTTATCTTTCGCATCAGCTTATTCATTTGAGCATAATTCACTGAACGATTTGCGTTTGAAACTTGAGCGATGTCAAGGAACTGTTTACATTGCCGTAGAAAGTTTGTATTCTATGAATGGTGATCTAGCTCCGTTAAAAGAAATCGCGGAGATTACTAGTGAATACAATGCTTATTTAATTGTTGATGAAGCACATTCAGGTGGTGTTTTCGGAACTTCAGGACGTGGATATGTCGAACAACTTAAACTCGAAAAGGAAGTTTTTGCTCGCTTATTTACGTTCGGAAAAGCTTACGGTTTGCATGGAGCAGCAATACTTGGTTCTCCTAGATTAAAAGATTATCTGCTTAATTTTTCACGTTCATTCATTTACACAACAGCCTTACCACCAGTGGCATATGAAAGAATTCAAAGTGCTGTTTTATATAATAAGATTGAAGAAAGGCAGGTGGAATTATCTGAGAAAATTCGATTTTTTCGTGAAAAATTATCTGCAAAAACGTTGATATCGCATTCTAATTCTCCCATTCAAATGATTCGTATTGGTTCGATTGAAAAAACGAAAAGGATTGCTGATGAACTTCAAATGAATAAACTAGCTGTTAAGCCAATTTATTCTCCAACTGTAAAGTTAGGTGAAGAAAGTATCCGTGTTTGCATTCATGCTCATAATTCGGAAACTGAAATAGAATTGATTTGCAACATATTGAATCAATTAATTTAAGTTGATTCCGAAGGTATTTGTATTGAATAAATTGTGTTTAATCAATGGAATGTTGTTTTTTATTTTATCCAATGTATTTTTAAGATGATAAAAGGCGTGACGATTTTTTTCAATGTAATCAACCGCACCCAAGCGCATAACTTTAAGAGCAATTGAACTGTAATCTTGCCCTGAAATGTAAACGAAATTGGCATTTGGATTTTTCTGCATGATTTGTTGCATTACATCCAAACCAGTCATCTTTTTTAAACCAAAATCCAATAAATAGAGTGTTGGTTCAAGTGTTACTTTTTGCAGACATGCATCTTCATCTTGAAATAAATCGACATTTTGAAAATCTTGATTCAACAAAAAATTCTTCAGCATTTTGCCATAGAAAGCATCGTCTTCAAGTATTACAATAGGATGATTACACTCCATAATTAAATTGTTTCCAATGAGTGGCTTAAAAAATATGCCAAACATGAAGACCTTTTAAAATCAAGGGGTTTTGAAGTTTGAGAAAAAATTATTTTACCATTTTTGGAAAGTTTCCGAGCGATTTGGAAAATTAGTACATGATTTCCCAAGCTGTCTTATAGGCTCCGATTTCTTCTAAATAATTCATTAATGAATCGAAATATGGATCATTTGCGAGAGTGGCACTATCGCCGATAATGATCAAACGCTCCTTTGCACGGGTCATTGCTACATTCATTCGACGATAATCTTTCAAGAAGCCAATTGTGTTTTCTCCATTAGAACGAACAAGTGAAATGATGATTGATTCTTTTTCTTGTCCTTGAAAACTATCTATTGTTGAAGTTCGCATATCCTTTGGTAAGGATTCTTTTGCAAGCGTAACTTGTCCTGAATAAGGCGAAATAAATGCAGTTTTCTGATGCGTTAAATTCTCTAACTCGATAATTTTCAATGCCAATTCAATTTCGCCTTTGTTGCTTAAACTGGAACCATCTGGACCTTGTTCCTCTTCATATCCAGTTCCGGCAGTATCGTAAAAAACAATGTGTTCTCCTATTGATATTAGATTTTCTGGCGTTTGAAGTAAGCCTTCGTAGAAATAATTATTGGAAAATTGAGCTATGCTCGAACGCATACGGTATTGAGTGTTCAGTAAGTAAACATCTTCAAATTTTCCAAACGAGCATTCTAAAATGGATTTATTGAAACCAACTTGCATCGCTTTATCCGAAAGAACAGTAGGAGGGAGTTGTAAATGATCTCCAGCCAATATAATTTTCTCAGCCAAGGGGAAAATACACCAAGCCAATGGTTCTAAACATTGACCAGCTTCGTCTATAATCAAGGTGTTAAATTCGGTTTTCTTGGTTTGTTCATCCATTAAACCAATTGGAGTTCCCAAAATAACTTTTGCTTCATCAAACAATTTCTCTTCGTTGTATTTTTGAATTTGCTTGATTTGTTGGCGCAAACTTTTTACCTCCTTGATCAGTAAATTGCGTTGTTCGCGTTCATCCTTTCCAAATCGACGTTTGTATTGGTTCGCCATTTTACGCATTTCATCCGCGCGAATACGAATCTTTTTAATCTCTTTGTCCTGTTTGCTTTCAATCAGTTTTCCTTCCGGTGTAAAAGGAAAAATTTCAGCATCTACTTTTGTGTTATTTCCGACACGCAAGAAATTGATTCGTTTATCAATTAAACCTTTCGCAAGATTGTCAACAGCTGTGTTACTCGGAGCGGAAACAACGACTTTTTCTCCTTTTTTCACTAATTGAACAATTGCTTCAATCAAGGTGGTGGTTTTACCGGTTCCAGGAGGTCCATGTATAATCGAAACTGCTTGGTCTCCCAAAACTCCACTCACAGCGGCTTTCTGACTATCATTTAAACCTTCATTCAAAAAGGTAAGTTGTTGATTTATTGGATGGTTTTTATGACTAAAATGAGTTGAATCGCTGTGAATTTGAGCAAACAAGGTGTCGATGCGTTTGTCCAAAGATATTTCATTTAACGCTTTGCGCATCAAAGTACTTGTGCGAATATCTGGCGTTAATTTTATTCCAACACCATCATCTTCAATCCAATCTGGAAAATCAGGAGCGAACAAGCGAAATTCTCCTAGTCGCCCATCAAAAGAAAGTAATATTCCTTTAACAGATTCTTCACCTTGACAAAAGCATTCAATCGCCATTCCATCTCTAAAATTGGACGCTTCCATCGGGAAACCAATTCGAAAACCAATCTCAGGATATTCAGCATATCCAAATGATTTACGACTCACACGAATTGGATGAATTGCTAAACCTTCCGATTTTAACGATTTCAATGAATGCTGTTCATCGAGTTGATAGCGTTTAGCCTGTTCCTGATCTTCTAAATCAAGACAGTTCAGTAAATGAAGAATATGTTGATGTTGTTCCATTGGTATAAAAAAAGACCAGCATTGCTACTGGTCTTTGTATGTATTATTTAAATAGGGATTTCAAAAATTGAATTTGACAAGGCGAACAAGAAATTAAATCCGCAGTTTACGACTGTAAACGAGGAATTTAATTTTGATGTTTAACGCAGTCAAAGCGATTTTTCAAATTCCTAAACTGAGGCGATTTTGTCTGACATATACTCACCCGCCTTCAACTTCCCAACAATTTTAGAGAAACACTCAAGAGTGTATTCAACATCTTCTAAGGTATGAACCGCAGTTGGAATCAAACGAAGAATGATCATTCCTTTTGGTACAACTGGATAAACAACCATAGAACAGAAAATATTGTAATTTTCACGTAAGTCATAAATCAAGTTTGTAGATTCTGGAATTGAACCGTTCATGTAAACTGGCGTAACACATGTGTTCGTTTCACCAATTTCGAATCCGTTTTCAACCAATCCTTTTTGAAGCGCATTTGTGATTTTCCACAAGTTGTCTTTCAATTCAGGTTTCGTACGCATTAATTCCAAACGTTTCAAAGCTCCTTTTACCAATGGTAATGGCAATGCTTTCGCGAAAATTTGAGAACGCATGTTGTAACGCAAATATTCAACTACTTGCTCGTCAGAAGCAATGAATCCACCAATTAAAGCGAATGATTTTGCAAATGTTCCGAAGTAAATATCGATTCCATCTTGACATCCTTGTTCTTGTCCTGTTCCACCACCAGTAGCACCTAATGTACCAATACCGTGAGCATCATCAACAAATAAACGGAAATCAAATTTTTTCTTAAGATCAACGATTTCTTTTAATTTACCTTGGTCACCGCGCATTCCGAAAACACCTTCAGTGATAACCAAAATCGCTCCACCTTGTTTCTCAGCTAGTTTAGTAGCACGAACCAATTGTTTTTCACAATCTTCAACGTCGTTATGTTTGAAAACATAACGCTTTCCACTGTGTAAACGAACACCATCAAGGATACAAGCGTGAGATTCAGCATCGTAAACGATAACATCACGACGATCAACCAAACAATCAATTGCAGAAACCATCGCTTGGTAACCGAAGTTCACCAAAATTGAATCTTCTTTCTCAACGAAAGCAGCTAATTCAGCTTCTAATTGTTCGTGGTAATTAGAGTTTCCACTCATCATACGTGCTCCCATCGGTGCAGCGAAACCGAATTCAGCAGCTGCCTCTTCATCCGCTTTACGAACTTCAGGATGGTTAGCCAATCCCAAGTAGTTATTTAAACTCCAATTCAAACGTTTTTTTCCTCTGAAAATCATGTGAGGTCCGATAGGTCCTTCTAATTTAGGGAAAGTAAAGTATCCGTGAGATTCTTTTGCGTGTTGTCCGATTGGACCTCTGTTGCTTTTGATTTTTTCAAAAATGTCTTGAACCATATCAATTAATTTTCCTTGTAGTATGCATCAAAATGGATGCTTAAATATATTATATTTTGCAAAATTAGGTCTTTTGATGAAAAAACAGGTGCTTTCCTCCGCTTTTTATCAACAGCCAATGTTTAAAGTTTTACAAGTTTTTATCCAAAAGATAAACCATTGAAGCTATAGCAGCACATCCAAGTTCTAATTCACGTTTGTTGACACTTTCAAAAACATCGCTTGGTGCATGGTGAAAATCAAAATAACGCTGAGAATCAGGAACAAAACCAAATAATGGAATTCCAGGAAATACATCTTTTAAAGGTGTGATATCAACACCGCCGTATCCTTTTTCAAATTCATGTAAATCATATTGTTTGAATTGTGGTGCAAATGTTTGAAGTAAAGAAATAAAATCGTTCGAACCATCACAATTAAATCCACGTGGAGCAAATCCGCCACGGTCACTTTCTAAGGCCGCAATTTGTTTTTCACCTTTTTCTTTTGACCAAGTGGCATAGGTTTTACCGCCCATGTTTCCGTTTTCTTCATTCATGAAAAAGACTACCCGTAAGGTATGTTTCGGTTTGTAATTTAATTCGTTCAAAATGCGTAATGCTTCCAAGCAATGAATTACTCCAGCGCCATCATCGTGTGCTCCTTCACCTGTGTCCCAGGAATCTAAATGTCCTCCAAATGTGATGATTTCATTCGCATTTTCACCTGTTAGTTCTGCAATTACATTGTAACTAGTTGCATCTGGGAATACTCTACAGTCCATTTCCATCACAAATTCTGCTTTTCCATTTTTCAATAAAGCCGACAATTTCTCTGCATCTTCCGTGGAGATTGCTGCCGCAGGAATTCGCTTAATACTGTCATCGTAATGCATCGATCCTGTATGTGGGTGTTGATCAATAGGCATTCCAATTGAACGAATAATAACTGCTTTTGCACCTAATTTAGCACCTTCAACCGCGCCATTTCCACGAATAGCATAACATCCGCCGTATGCTTTAAACGTATTGATCTGCTGTTGATCCATCGGTTGGTTAATAAAAACAATTTTCCCTTCTACTTGAGATCGTTTTGCTTTTTTTAAATCATCTAAGTGTTTAAATTCAACAATTTCAGCTTCTAAAAGTCCATCTGTTCCAATAGAACCTCCCAAGGCCAATAGGTGTACTTTTATTAATCCATCTTTTTTGGTGCGAATCCATCCGCTTTCTTTGTTGCCGCGTTCCCAATGAGGAACTTTAATTTCTTGTAAATAAACCTTGTCAAAACCATATTTCAGCATTGTGTGCTCACTCCATTCTACAGCCATTTGTGCTTCAGCTGAACCGGATAAACGAGCTCCAACATCTTTGCACAAGTGTCGCAAATCTTCATACGATCTACCGTTTGAAAGCGCCTCGTTGTATATCGAACGAATGAAAATGGAATCGTTAGTTTGTGCTGAAAGTTGAAAAGATAAAACAACAAGTATAATAAACTGAATATTTTTCATTTTGCAGAAATTGAAATGTAGGTCTCAAAGATAGCAATTGATTTATTTTAATGCTTTGTGCGAATTTTATTATACGAAACTTCTAAAAGACAAAACTTCAAGGCTTTCACAATTCGCAAATCATCAAATAGTTGAATCGTTATTAACCAAATCTTTTCATTTCAAGTATTCATCAAACTGCGTATTCCACGCGAATAATTATCTTTGTGCAAAATTTTGTAGAATGGCTTTAAAATGTGGAATTGTTGGACTTCCAAATGTTGGGAAATCGACTCTTTTTAATTGTTTGTCAAATGCGAAAGCGCAATCAGCGAACTTTCCGTTTTGTACGATCGAACCAAATATTGGTGTAATTACTGTTCCAGACCCACGTTTGGAGAAATTGGAAGCGTTAGCAAAACCACAAAAAGTATTGCCAACAACAATGGAAATAGTTGATATTGCTGGTTTGGTGAAAGGTGCTTCAAAAGGTGAAGGATTGGGAAATCAGTTCCTTGCGAATATTCGTGAAACGGATGCAATTATTCATGTTTTACGTTGTTTTGACGATGGAAACATTATCCACGTAGACGGAAGTGTGAATCCAATTCGCGACAAGGAAATCATTGATATTGAATTGCAATTAAAGGATCTTGAAACAATTGAGAAACGTATTGCTTCACTTGCTCGTGTCTTGAAATCAGGAGATAAAGATGTATTAAAAGAAAATGAAGTCGCACAAAAAATAAAATTAGGTCTTGAACAAGGGAAATCTGTTCGTGCCTTAGATTTTGATGAAAAAGAAATTGAATTCGTGAGTAGATTCCAATTGATTACTTCAAAACCAGTATTGTATTTATGCAATGTTGATGAGGCTTCTGTCAAAACAGGAAACAAATATGTTGATGTTGTAAAAGAAGCGGTGAAAGATGAAGATGCACAAGTTCTTGTAATTGGTGCCAAAATAGAATCTGATATTGCTGAATTAGAAACCTACGAAGAGCGTCAAATGTTCCTAGATGAACTTGGTCTTGAAGAACCAGGCGTGAACCGTTTGATCATTTCTGCTTATTCTCTTTTGAATCTTCAAACGTATTTTACAGTTGGAGTGAAAGAGGTGCGAGCTTGGACAATCACAAAAGGAATGACAGCTCCACAAGCTGCAGGTGTTATTCACTCTGATTTTGAAAAAGGATTCATCCGTGCTGAAGTAATGAAATACGAAGATTACACAACTTTAGGTTCTGAAGCAGCTGTAAAGGATGCTGGAAAATTCAAAGTTGAAGGAAAAGAATATGTTGTTGAAGATGGCGACATTATGCATTTCCGTTTTAATGTTTAAAGGTTGATTTCAGATCACAAATTGCAGATTACAAATTGTTGAATTATTTAATAATTAGAGCATGAATATAGCAGTGAATAATCCAAACTTGAAATCATGGGTCGAAGTGCCTGTGAATTCTGACTTTCCAATTCAAAATTTACCGTTTGGTATTTTTAAAACAAGCCAGTTGAAACCTCGTGTTGGTGTTCGAATTGGTGATTTTGTCTTGGATTTAAAAGCATTGTTTGTTTTGGGTTACTTAGAAAACTTGCCTTTCGAAGGAAGTGATTTTGATTGCTCTTATTTGAATTGCTTGATGAGTAAAGGGAAAAAAGCAACACGAGAATTACGCAATCGTATTTCAAAGTTGTTGGACGCCAATCAACAAGATTTGCAAAAAAACTTACACCATTTGGAACAAGTTTTAATTCCAATTGATCAAGTTGAAATGTGTATGCCAGTTCAAATTGGTGATTACACTGATTTCTATTCATCGCGCGAACACGCAACAAACGTTGGGATGATGTTCCGTGATCCAGCAAATGCTTTATTGCCAAACTGGTTGTGGATTCCTGTTGGATATCATGGCCGTGCAAGTTCTGTTATTTTATCTGGAGAACCTATTCATCGTCCAAAAGGACAAATCAAACCAGATCCAGCAGCAGATCCAATTTTTGCACCGTGTAGAAATTTGGATTTCGAATTGGAAACGGCATTTATTACGTTTGATGGAAAACCGCTTGGGGATTCTATTTCAACAGAAGAAGCGGAGGATTTTATTTTTGGAATGGTTTTGTTCAATGATTGGTCAGCCCGCGATATTCAAACATGGGAATATGTTCCACTTGGACCTTTCTTAGCGAAAAACTTTGCATCTTCCATCTCTGCTTGGATTGTTACCTTGGACGCTCTTGAGCCTTTCAAAGTTGCAACTCCTGCGCAAGAACCAGAAGTATTGAGTTACTTGAAATTCGAAGGATTAAAATCGTATGATATCAATCTAGAAGTGGCAATTCTTCCAGAAAATAGTATTGAAACGGTGATTAGCCGCTCAAATTTCAAATACATGTATTGGAACATGGCACAACAATTGGCGCATCACACAGTGAATGGATGTAATATTCGTTGCGGCGATTTAATGGGTTCTGGAACAATTTCAGGTCCAACAGAAGATTCTTATGGTTCAATGTTGGAACTAGCATGGAAAGGTACAAAACCGTTGAAAATGAATGATGGTTCTGAACGCAAATTTATCCAAGACAATGATACGGTTATCATGCGTGGATTTAGTTCCAAGGATGGTGTTCGAATTGGTTTTGGCGAAGTTTCTTCTAAGGTTTTACCTGCGAAATAATTAAAATGTCACAAGTTAAAAAGGTTTTCACAGAAGCGGAATTAGAGCAAGAACGCAAAGAAATTTTAAATGCGTTCAAAGGTTTATTGCGTGCAGCGAAAAATCGTTCGCGTGAAGATACACGTATGATTCGTAAGGCTTTTGATGTTGCTGTTGAAGCGCACAAAGACATGCGACGCAAATCTGGAGAACCGTATATTTACCATCCGATAGCCGTTGCACGAATTTGTGCCGAAGAAATGGGCTTGGGTGCAACCGCGATTACATGCGCTTTGTTACATGATACGGTTGAAGATACACACATAACTTTACAAGATGTTGAAGATTTATTCGGACCAAAAGTTCGATTAATCATTGATGGCTTAACGAAGATTCCTGAAGTTTTTGATGAAAATGCATCGATTCAAGCAGAGAATTTCCGTAAAATGATTTTGACAATTTCGGACGATATTCGTGTTGTTCTAATCAAATTGGCTGATCGCTTGCACAACATGCGTACGCTTGGAAGTATGCGCGCAGACAAACAATTGAAGATTGCTTCGGAAACGAAATTTTTATACGCGCCACTAGCACATCGTTTAGGATTGTACTCGATTAAAAGCGAGTTGGAAGACTTAGCAATGATGTACAGTGAATCGGAGGTTTACAAAAAAATCGAAACGAATTTGAAGTCGACACAAGATGTCCGAAATCGTTTTATTCGTCGATTTGTTGCTCCGATTAAAGACGCCTTAATGCATGAAGGTTATGTGTTTGAAATCAAAGCACGTACAAAATCGATTTCTTCGATTTGGAGAAAAATGCATACAAAAGACATTCCTTTTGAGGAAGTCTATGATGTGTTTGCCATCCGAATTATTGTCGACACTCCTCAAGAATTGGAAAAGCCTGATTGTTGGAAAATTTATAGTATTGTAACTGATTTCTATCAGCCGAGTCCCGATCGTTTGCGCGATTGGATTTCGACGCCTCGCGCAAATGGTTACGAATCTTTGCATACTACAGTGATGTCGCCAAGTGGAAAATGGGTGGAGGTACAAATCCGCTCGAAACGAATGGATGAAATTGCAGAGAAAGGTCTAGCTGCGCATTACAAATACAAAGAATCAAATTCTGAAGAAAGTAAATTTGATCGTTGGATAGCTGAAATTCGAGATTTATTGGAGAATCCAGATGCCAATGCGATGGATTTTGTGAATGAATTTAAAGCGAATTTATTTTCAGAAGAAATATATGTTTTTACGCCAAAAGGAGAATTAAGAGTTTTGCCAAATGGTTCAACAATTCTTGATTTTGCTTATGATATTCATACAGATATTGGAGATAAATGTATAGGAGCTAAGGTAAATAATCGCTTGGTTCCTTTGAGCTATCAATTGTTGAACGGTGATCAATTAGAGATTATCACTTCATCTAAGCAAAAGCCGAACGAAGAATGGTTGCGTTTTGTGATTTCAGCGCGTGCGAAACAAAAAATTAAATCTTCCCTAAACGAAGAGCGCAAAGCTATCGCACAAGATGGGCGTGAGATTTTGGAACGCAAATTCAAGCAGCATAACATTCGATTTACTTCAGATAATATTGCTTTTCTAGAGAAATTCTACGGAATGCCTTCAGGAACTGAATTGTATTTTAGAATTGCAAAAGGGAAGATTGACTTAACCAAATTGCGCGATATTGATTGTGTTCATGGGGTATTGCAAGCAGAGAAAAAATCTGTTGTTACCAAAATGGATAAACATGAAAAGGATGTTTACAAAAAGGTTGACAAAAAAGAGGATGTAATCATCATCGGTGAAGATTTTAAAAATATCCAATACCAGATGGCGCGTTGTTGTAATCCAATTCCTGGGGATGATGTTTTTGGATTTATTACAATCAATGAAGGGATCAAAATTCACCGTAACAATTGTCCGAATGCGGAACATTTGATGTCAAAAATGAATTATCGTTGTATCAAGGCGCGCTGGCAATCTAAAAAATTGGAAGAGCGTATCGCTGCCATTCGCATCAATGGAATTGATAACATCGGTTTGGTTAATCGCTTAACAGAGATTATTTCGAAACAACACAACGTGAATATGAAATCTATTTCGTTTGAAACGGAAGATGGGATTTTTGAAGGACGTATTAAAGTGTTGGTTTACGATACAGAACACCTTGAACAATTAATGAGTAAATTCGAGCAAGTTGAAGGTGTACAGCGGGTCACTCGCTGGGATACAGAAGAGGAAGTTGCAAATTAATGCACAATTTCCATCCAAGTTTTTGGACGTAAAAATGGATTCCATTCAAAATTGGAAATGAACTGTTCTTCTTTATTGATCTTGCTAATTGGATAAAAAACACCATCTGGTTTATCAAAGTAAGTAACGCCTGTAACTTCTCCACTGTCTAGGTAAACACGTAAATCACTTGCATATAAGCGATTCATTCCAAGTCGTTTTATGGTATAGCTGGAATCCGTTTTTTCTTCTTCTTGAGGGTAAAAAATGGTTTTAGCAGTGCCGCTTACATCTGAACGAACCAATTCATTGTCTTTCATGTAAGCGGTCATTTCTTTTCCTGCAATTTGATTGTAATAGTTTCCTGAATCAATTTCCATGATAGCAGTGGCATTTTCCTCGATAAAGACATGGTCGATTAATGAATCGACAACATATACAGTCATTTTCTTTCCTTTCAATTCGGAGTTCTTTGCCCAAATAATAGGAGAGTAGTACATTTCCATGATTCCAGTTGGTTCAACAAAATGCAAGCTGTCACATTGGGCTTGAATGTCATTGTGAAAGATTCTTACGTTTTTCGAACCACGCACAAACAAAGCATTACCAAGTGAATCATTTTGATTAAACAATGTATCTGCATGAATGTAAATTGTATCCTTGTTTTGAATGCGTTTGGCTAATGCATGCCCCGTTAAATAGGAGTAATTATTGGTGTCTGAATTAATGGCATAATCCCCATAAAACTCCAGCGATTGGGTTGTATCTTTGAAATAAACATGGCCTTTACCAATTGATTGACCTTTCTTGGGTTGATATAAAAGTGTGTCTCCTTTTATGGTTTTGCTGTCCTGATAAATTTCAGCATTTCGAATTAAACTTCCTTCTTCAGTCACAACATTGTACCAGCCGCGTTCACAAAACATAATCGTTTTTCCACGCACTATTTTCGTTGGACCATAAAAATAGGTTGTTTGCTTTGAATACGTATATTGCAAGGTGTCTGTGGTCATGGATAATTCGTCATTCTTGTATTTGACCTTTCCACTAAAGAAAAAACTGCGTGATTGCGGGTAGAAATAGCCAACACGACTTGTTAAAATTTCATTGGAAACAATACTTTCAATTTTTCCACCGTGGCGGTAAATGCCTTGCGCTTTTTTAGCATCGTATTCAAGTGTATCCGTTGTTAGTTTATATTCAGAATCGCGCACTCGAACATGGCCCCATAATTTTGCTTTTCGAGTTTTGCCGTTGTAATAAAGCGAATCACAAAATAAATTGATATCGTCTTTGGTGATATGTACATTTCCATATGCACGCACTTCATTTGTTTTGTCATAGTAATGCGCTGAATCGCAGTACATCGTGTTTCCTTGGTAAATAAAATTAACTGAACCTGTTAAACGATGTGCGCCAGTTCTTGCGTCATAACCCAATTTATCTGCACCTGGCAATAATTCAAGAACACTTTTTTGCGCATTACTTAGCAATGGCATCAAAAAAAATGCGCTTATGAAAAGCGCAATTTTTAGTATGTTCTTGTGTTGAATCAACTTATATTTTATTGCTTAATGTTTGCGTTCTATCTGGACCAACAGACACAACTGTAATTGGAACTTCCAAATTTCGTTCCAAATAGCTAACATAGTTTTTCAATGCTTGTGGAGCATCGTCATAACTCGTTAACTGTGTTAAATCACAGTTCCAGCCTTCGATTTCTTCGTAAACTGGCGTTAAATTAATCCCGTCAACATCAAATGGGAAATAATCAACGCGCTCACCATCAATGATGTAATGTGTACAAACCTTGATTTTTTCAAAACAGCTTAAAACATCCGCTTTCATCATTGATAATTCTGTAACGCCATTGATCATAATAGCATATTTCATTTGAGGCAAATCAACCCATCCACATCTTCTTGGACGACCAGTTGTAGCACCAAATTCACGACCTTCCTGACGAATTAATTCACCAACTTCATCATCCAATTCTGTCGGGAATGGTCCGCTACCAACGCGTGTACAATATGCTTTGAAAATACCGATAACATTTCCAATTTTTGTTGGAGCAACTCCTAAACCTGTGCAAGTTCCCGCTGTAACAGTATTTGAAGATGTCACAAATGGATATGTTCCAAAATCAATGTCTAACATTGTTCCTTGAGCTCCTTCAGCTAAAACACGTTTCCCTGCTTTGAATGCTTCATTTAAGTATTGTTCTGAATCTACAGCTGTCAATCCTTTCAATACTTCAATTCCTTCCATGAAAGGTGCTTCCAATTCAGAAAGATCGTATTCGAAACCATCGTAATGACTTAACATTCCAACATGTTTTTCAACCAAAGCATCGTATTTTTCTTGAAAGTTTGACATGAAAATATCACCAACTCTCAAGCCATTACGACCTGTTTTGTCCATGTAAGTAGGTCCGATTCCTTTTAGGGTTGAACCAATTTTATTTTTACCTTTTGCTGCTTCAGAAGCTGCATCTAATAAACGATGCGTTGGCAAAATCAAATGTGCTTTTTTCGACAATAAAAGGCGTTTCTTAAAATCAATATTGAAAGGAGCCAATTTTTCCAATTCCTTTTGAAAAACTACAGGATCAATTACAACACCATTTCCAACCAAGTTCACAACATCGTCTCTGAAAATTCCAGAAGGGATGGTGTGAAGAACGTGTTTAATGCCATTGAATTCCAATGTATGACCGGCATTCGGTCCACCTTGAAAACGAGCAATAATGTCGTATTGAGGAGTTAATACATCGACGATTTTTCCTTTTCCTTCGTCACCCCATTGTAAACCCAATAGTACGTCTACTTTCATTTGTTAATTCTTAAAATGATTGATTGCATCTGAAACAGAATCATAAATCGTGAAAATATCATCGATTTTAGCCATTTCAAATAACGTTTTAACTGTTCCTCCAACAGAACAGAGCACCAAATCGCCACTGTTGATGCGCGTTTTAGTTAATGATTTTATTATGAAGTTGATTCCAGAAGAATTAATATGTGTTAATTCACTAAAATCAAAAACACGATTTACTGCTAATTTCGAATCTTCTAATTCAGCAAGTAAATTTTGAATATCTGCGTCAGAAATAATTTTTCCTTTAAAAGAAACAACAGTAACAGCATCCGCTGTAGAAATTTTAAAGTCTAAACTCATACTATTATTTTTTATCGGAATTTTCCTTTTTTATTCCATAGAAATACAGAGAGTGATGCTGAACTTCAACACCAAAAACCTCCTCAATGGTCGCCTTGATTGCTTGAATGCGTGGGTCACAAAATTCAATTACTTCACCAGAATCGGTAATAACGATATGATCGTGTTGTTTTGAACCATGTGATTTTTCGAATTGAGCAATGTTTTTTCCGAATTGGTGCTTACGAACTAAATTACAAGCTAACAATAACTCAATTGTATTATACAATGTAGCCCTTGAAACACGATAATTTTGATTTTTCATTTTGATATAGAGCGATTCGATATCAAAATGGCCTTGGTAATTATAAATTTCTGCAAGTATAGCGAAGCGTTCGGGTGTCTTACGATGTCCGTTCTGCTCCAAATAAGCGGAAAATATGTTTTTTACTGTTGTTTGTAATTCCTGATTCGACATATTCTTATCGGAAAAGGGCAAATTTAGACAATAAATTTGGTTCTTATTTTAAATAAAAGGGTCGATTTATTATCGTTTTTCAACAATTTATCGTGTTTGGTTGATAAGTCACTAAAATCAAGGGTTTATTAGCTTGAATTTTACTTAATCAATGTGTGTTTCTATGAAATCAATTAAAGAATGGATGACTTTAATATGTATCTCTTGAGCGCGATCAGCATACTCGGAAAAAGGAGAACGAATTTCTACGTCACATAACTCTGCCATTGCTCCTCCTGTTTTGCCAGTAAGTCCAATGACTTTCATTCCTTTCTCTTTCGCAGTTTGAATGGCGTTTAACACGTTTTTAGAATTTCCAGAAGTTGAAATTGCTAACAAAACATCTCCTTCATTGCCAAGGGCTTCAAGATAGCGTGAGAAAACAAACTCATAACCATAGTCATTTCCAACACAGCTCATGTGACTCGAATCTGAAATTGACAATGCCGGAATCGCTTTGCGATCATTTTTATAACGACCAGTTAATTCTTCAGCGAAATGCATCGCATCGCACATGGAGCCTCCATTGCCGCAAGAAATTATTTTCCCTCCATTTTTCAAAGATGTAACCATTGTTTCACCCGCCGTTTTTATCAACGAATGATTTGATGGATTGTTAAATTTTTGCAAAATTTCCAACGCTTCGGAAAAATGGTCTGCTATTTGTTTTGTGCTCATCGCAATTGAATTTTGTCAAAAATAAATAATTTCAAACGATTTGATTAAATTCATTCAAACTTGTTATATTTGAAACCTGGGGTCACCCAATAAAACAACAACATTATGAAGAAAGGTTTACTATTCTTATCATCTGTAATTTTGTCTTTTACGCTGTCGGCGCAAGCAACTGATGATTGCTATAAAAAATTAGAAGAAGCGTTTACAAAAAGAGGTGCTTACACTGTAGCAGATGATATACACCGTAACGTAATTATTAGTTATTTTGAAAAAGATGGTACCACTTGCGTTTCAGGAAAAGCACGTGTTGAAAATGGTCAAATTACCTCAATTTTTATTCAATATGACGACAATACATTCGAACTATTAGAAACGAAATACTATAACGAGAAAAAAGCACCACCCACAATTACAAACGGAATTTCTGAAATGATTTACACAGCAGATGGGCAAAAATTTAAAGTAATTTTTATTGAAAAATTGAAACCAAAGCAAAAAAATGTAAAAACAGTTACAATTCCTGATGATTTGTAATTAAGAAATAAAGTAATTTTAATCCCAACTTTAAACGGTTGGGATTTTTTTTGATGTCATGGGATATTTAACGAACAAGATTGTATGGATTACGGGTGCTTCTTCAGGCATCGGGGAGGAAATGGTGCGCCAAGCGGCAAAAGCTGGAGCAAGTGTTGTTTTATCGGCAAGAAATACGGTGGCATTGGAGAAAATAAAAGCTGATTTGCCAAATGCTTCGAACCATCTATGTCTTGGGTTGGATTTAGAACATTCGGGAAATTTTCCTGAATTGGCTAAGAAAGTGATAATTCAATATGGTAGAATTGACTTGTTAATCAACAATGGTGGATTGAGTCAGCGTTCAACCGCAGCAGAGACAAGCTTGGAAATTGATCGTCGAATAATGGAAATAAACTACTTTGGAAACATCGCTTTGACAAAAGCAGTTCTACCATACATGCAAGCGCAGAAAAGTGGTCATGTTGTTGTGATTTCATCAATTTCAGGAAAGTTCGGCTTCTTTTTACGATCAGCTTACAGTGCTTCAAAACATGCTTTATTCGGTTTTTACGAAAGCCTATTGTTAGAGGAAGAACACAATAACATTCATGTGACCATGGTTTGTCCAGGAAAAATCAATACCAATATTTCCTTAAATGCATTAAATGGTGAAGGAAATTCACATGGAGTAATGGATCACAACCAAGAAACAGGAATGTCTGCTGAAGAATGTGTGCGACAAATGTATATTGCCGTAGAAAAGAAAAAGAAAGAAGTGTTGATTGGGAACAAAGAAATATTGGCGGTTAAAATTAAACGTCTTTTACCTCGTTTGTTTTGGAAAATAATCAAAAAACAATCGGCAACTTAATTTTCCAATTTCACATTTATTGTTGGATTTTTCTCAAGTAAAAGTGCAACGAATTCAGCTTCTCGTTCTGGAGAAATATAAATGTCATTATAGCCTTTGTAGGTGATGATTATGCCTTTGCTTGCTGCTGCCAATTTCCATCCAGCATATAAAGTAGTGCCGCGTTCAATTTTTAATATTTCCTTGTAGTCAATTTTCTTTTTGAATATCCAAGAACGACACTTTAAGATTTTTTCTTCAAAGGTGTAGTCTGTTTTCTTTCCAAGTATAAACAACAGAATATTCAAGCATAGAATGAACAATAAAAATGTGCTCGAAGGAAAAATTGAGTTTTCTTTTTGGTCAAAATATATTCCGATAGCGCCAATCAGTCCAACGATAAAAACTACGAGTAAAGCAATTTTAAACGTCCAGTCGATTCGAGATTTGAATACCATGTTTTAGATAAATAAAAAAGGCAGATGTAAACACCTGCCTTTCCTTTTATTACCATTGAAATAATGGTCGATTGCCCATTAAGTCATTTACTTCTTTTCGAACAGCTTCTATTGTTGCTTCATTTGTAATATCGCTTAAAACACGATCAATTAATTCAACAATTTTTGCGATTTCATTTTCCTTAACACCTCTTGTTGTAATAGCAGGAGTTCCAACTCGAATACCAGATGTAACAAATGGAGATTCCGTGTCAAAAGGAACCATGTTTTTATTTACGGTAATATCAGCTCTTACAAGCGTATTTTCAGCATCTTTTCCGGTAACTCCTTTTGAACGAAGGTCAATCAGCATCGAGTGATTATTTGTACCTCCTGAAATGATTTTATATCCTCTTTTTGTAAACTCATCCGCCATGACCGCAGCATTCTTTTGAACTTGCGCCATGTAGTTTTTATAATTATCTGTCAACGCTTCACCAAAGGCAACTGCTTTTGCAGCAATTACATGCTCTAATGGTCCACCTTGAATTCCAGGGAAAACAGCAGCATCCAATAGTGCAGCCATTGATTTAGGATTTCCATTGTTCCATTTTAATCCAAATGGATTATCAAAGTTGTGACGCATCATAATCACACCACCTCTTGGTCCGCGCAAAGTTTTGTGCGTTGTTGTCGTAACGATATGACAGTGATCTAAAGGATCCGATAATAATCCTGTAGCAATTAATCCTGCTGGGTGAGAAATATCAGCTAATATAATTGCACCAACTTCATCAGCAACTTTACGAATACGTGCATAATCCCAGTCGCGGCTATAAGCAGAAGCACCGCAAATAATCATTTTTGGTTTTTCACGACGTGCTACTTCTTCAAGAACATCATAATCAACTTGACCTGTTGCTTCGTTCACACCATAAAAGAAAGGTTTATACAATTTACCAGAGAAATTTACTGGAGAACCGTGAGTTAAATGTCCACCATGTGACAAGTCAAAACCTAAAATTTTATCACCTGGTTGCAAACATGCTAAAAATACAGCAGCATTTGCTTGCGCTCCAGAGTGTGGTTGAACGTTTGCCCAAGTTGCTCCAAAAAGTTTGCAAAGACGATCGATAGCCAATTGTTCTACTTTGTCAACAACTTCACATCCACCGTAATAGCGTTTTCCAGGCAGACCTTCAGCATATTTGTTAGTAAGAACACTTCCCATTGCTTGCATAACTTCGTCACTAACAAAGTTTTCAGATGCAATCAATTCGATTCCATGCAATTGACGGTTTTTTTCGTCTTCAATTAATCCGAAAATTTCTTGATCTCTGTTCATTCGTAGAGCGTATTAATGATTGTAATTTTGATTATAAATTAACTCCAATCCTTCTTGAAGGGAAGTTTGTGGTTTAAAATTGGTTAGACTCATTAATTTATCTGAACTTCCTACACGACGTTCAACTTCGTAATCGTAGCGTTTTTTAGGAGCTTCTAGGTAAATAATTTCAGAATTAGATTTTGTAACTGCTTTTATTTTAACAGCTAATTCTGCGATTGTCCATTCTGCCTCATTTGCAATATTTACAATATGACATCCTTGAATATCCATTAATTTTACACAAGATTCAACGGTATCGTCAATGTAGGTAAAATCACGAGTTTGTTTTCCTGTACCAAAAACGGTGATTGGTTCATTCGCAATTGCTTGTTCAAAGAACAATGGGACGACCATACGTGTATCTTGATTTCCTCCATAAACATTAAAGAAACGCAATGAAACAACGTTTAATCCTTTTTCTTGGTGATGTGATGCTAGGTAAATTTCGTTGTATCTTTTCGCCATTGCATATGATGTACGTGGATCAACAAGAACCTCTTCTGTAAGTACATTTTCAAATGCGGAATGACCATAGATTCCACTTGTTGAAGCGTACATTACTTTTTTGACATTATTAATGTTTGCCGCTTCAATCATGTTACGCGTTCCAATGACTTCAACATCCATCGTTTCAACAGGATTATCTGCAACGATATCAACACCAAGGACTGCTGCAAAATGGAAAATTAAATCACAGTTTTTACTCGCTGTAATCATCAAATCTAAATCACGCACATCACCTTTGATAAAATGAACTTTTGCAAATGTATCTTTGTCTAATTTGTTTCCGCGAAGTAACGAGTCTAAAACTACGACTTCGTGCCCATCGTTAACAAGCCTTTTTGCTAAGTTACTTCCAATAAATCCAGCTCCTCCAGTGATTAATATTTTCATCTTTATTTTTTTTATATCCTACAAAAATGCCTATCGTTTGCAAAGTGGTTTAAGAAATTGAAGAATGGCAAATTCATATTTCGTGTGCGAATATCGTTATTATTTTTTGTTTGCACTTACATACGACGTATTGAATGTAAGTGATGAGTTAGATCGCCTGTTTTGTTATGGATAATTCCTTGTTTATTAAAAGGATCCATTCGCACGCAACCTGATGCATGAATGATTGATCCATTTCCATCCAAAAAACCAACGTGAATTACTTTTTCAGCTGCATTAGAAAAAAAGGCTAAATCACCACGCTGCAGATCTTCAAAATCGACTGCTTGACCGAATTCTGCTTGTTGAGATGCATCACGCGGAATGTTTAGATCAAAGAAACGCAATATTACTTGGGTTAATCCTGAACAATCGATTCCGAATGGACTTTTTCCTCCCCACAAATACGGTGAATTAAGGTATTCTATAGCGAAATCAATGACATCATTTGCTTGAAAATCAGAAAAATCATCAATATAACTGAATTGATCTTCACCAATGTTAAATGTTTGTGTGTCGCCAAAAGGAACAAAAGATCCTCTGAAAATTTGCTGTCTTCCCCAAGGAGTTTCTAATGTTCGGATCAATTGCTTTTGATAACTTAAACCATCTTGCCAGCGTTTTGCTTCTTTATCGGAAAGAATTCGAATGTGCTTGCTGTCAACAAATCCGGCATAATTATCCGAATAGGTTACAAGTTCACACCATGGCGATTGAATATCTTTAATTGTTACCAATTCACCGAAGAATAGTTGACTTACCATTTCTGATGAATCACGCTTTTCGGCTCTTAAAGGCGAAAGTGAAACGGCACAATAACCCAATTTATCAGTCATTATTTTTTTGGAAATTTTGAATGAGACAAAATGGATAATGCTTGATACATGTGTCGCTCATTATGATAGACAACAAACAACAAAGCGTCACCAAGTTTTAATCGGACAATCTTCGAAATCGAAATTGGAATTTTTACTTTTCGAAGATTAACAGTAGTTGCATCATCAATGATCGATATTAATTCTTTTTGATACCTATTAAATTGTTCAATTGAATTTTCTTTTACCAATTCAGGATGCAAACTTGGGTTGTAGGATCGTTGGGCTTTAAATTTTCGCTTCACATTCTTGGCATTTCCCAATTTCATGGATTTCCATGCTGAACGACCAAGCGGAGAGGAAATGAAAACGTCTTTTGGATCCCTAAATCGCGTACGAGCAATTTTAGAACTGAATGCCTGATGGTAATAGGCAGCGTATTCATTCAAATGGGCAAAAACTTCATTAATACTCCATGAATCAGCATCTTTACGCCAATTTTTTTGTTCATCGTTTAAATGAGAAAATTTCTTTTTGATAAAGTCAATGTTCCCTTGCGTGATACTTTTTAATTCGTGTATTAATTCTAATGTTGTCATTCTCTTAAAGATACCAATCAAAAGTAACATGAATAAACTAAAATTCAACCATTTTCTTTAATATTATTTCGCTATTTCATTTGATGACTTTCGGTCAATATTCGTTACTTTCGCAAACCATTGAATTAAGACAAAAGAAAATGAGACCTTTAATATTTATCACCAATGATGATGGGATTTCAGCAAAAGGAATCAAATCGCTAGTTGAAGTAGCTGTGCAATTTGGTGATGTCTTAATCATTGCTCCAGATAAACCTCAATCAGGAATGGGACATGCGATAACAGTGAATCATCCATTGCGACTTGATGCATCACGTTTATTTCCAGGATTGAATGCTTACACGTGCACAGGAACGCCCGTGGATTGTGTGAAATTGGGTATTTATGAAGTCATGCATCGCACACCAGATTTGATACTATCTGGAATTAATCATGGTGAAAATACATCAACAAATGTGTTGTATTCTGGAACGATGTCAGCGGCGGTTGAAGGAGCGATGGAAAATATACCATCAATAGGTTTTTCGTTGGCAAGTTTTGATGCTGACGCAGATTTTTCTGGTGCACAGACTATAGTGAAAAAAGTGATTGAAATGGCATTGGAAAAGTCATTCCCAGATCATGTGTGTTTAAATGTCAATGTTCCAAATTTGCCATCTGATCAGATTAGAGGAATTAAACTATGTAGACAAGCTCATGCGTTTTGGGCTGATCGATTTGATAAGCGTTTAGATCAGTTTGGAAAGCCGTACTATTGGTTGACCGGTGAATTTACAAATCAAGACAAAGGAGAAGATACTGATTTATCAGCTTTAGAACAAGGTTATGCGAGTATTGTTCCAACTCAATTTGACATGACAGCTTACAAATCAATGGAACATTTTAAAAATTGGATAAAATGAATTTAAGAAATTGGACAAGTGCACATACAAAAGGATTAATTGTTGGGATTCTTTCTCCACTGATTTTTATTCCAATTGTAATTATTTTGTTGGGTTGGGCTCAAAACTTTGATTTTTCAAGACTTTGGTCAAAATTTTCACACGATCAAATGGTGCGCAGTAAAATGATGTCTTTGGCAATTATTTCAAATTTAATTTGGTTTTATCTTTCGTTAAACCGTGAAAAATATGGATTTGCTATGGGAATCATTCTTGGCTCAATCTGTTTTTTACCCTACATTTTATATGTAAATTTCTTTGCTTAAATGATGCAAGAAAAAAAGCTTAGACTTTATGTGATTGCTGGTGAAGCATCGGGAGATTTACACGGTAGTAATCTGATCAAAGCCTTGCGGACTGAAACAAGCAATTTGGAATTCAGAAGCTGGGGAGGTGACAAGATGCAAGCTGAAGGTGGAAATGTTGTGAAGCATATTCGCGACTTAGCATTCATGGGGTTTGTTGAAGTATTGGCCAATATTCGTACGATTTTGCGAAATATAAAAGAGTGTAAAGCTGATATTGAGGCGTTTAAACCCGATGCAATAATATTGATTGATTATCCAGGTTTTAATTTGCGCATTGCTGAATGGGCGAAAGAAAAAGGAATCAAAGTCATTTACTATATCTCTCCGCAAGTTTGGGCGTGGAAACAATCTCGGGTCCACAAAATCAAACGTTGGGTTGATCACATGTACGTAATTCTTCCATTTGAAAAGGAGTTTTATGCTAAATTCGACTATAAGGTAGAATATCTTGGGCACCCGTTGTTGGATGCGATCGATAATTTCAAAAAGGATCAACAACCTAAGGATGCGTTTTATAAAGAACATGGATTGAATCAGCAACCAATTATTGCAATTTTACCTGGGAGCAGAAAACAAGAAGTTTCAGTGAAGCTACCAATCATGTTGGAAGCTGTAAAAAACTATAGCAATTATCAGATTGTTGTATCGGGAGCACCAAGTTTAGATGTTGATTTTTATGCTTCTTTGGTAAATGATGAGGTGAAAATAATTCATGGAAAAACCTATGATTTATTATCGAATTCGGAAGCTGCAATTGTAACTTCAGGCACGGCAACTCTTGAAACTGCATTACTTAGTATCCCTGAAGTTGTATGCTATAAAGGTTCAGAAATTTCCTATCGAATTGCGAAACGTTTGATTAAAATCAATTACATTTCTTTGGTTAATTTAATAATGGATCGAGAGGTTGTGAAAGAACTCATTCAACATGAGTGTAATGCAAACGCTATTCGAGAGGAGTTAAATAAGATCATTGAAGGCGGAATTTCGCGTCAAGAAATGTTAACAGATTTTACAGAATTAAGAACTAAATTAGGAGCAGGTGGTGCAAGTAAAAATGTTGCACAATCCTTGTTGAAAACTATTCGATAAGAGGTCGAATATCCTTTTTTTAACAATTAATTTTGTACTGTGAGGTATGCAGTCACATTTCTTTTTTTAACGCTCATTTGGACAATTTCTGCCCAGCAACTGCGTATTGGCGTGTTGCGCGATTATTCTGTAAAACGTATATCCTTCTCATACAGCGACGGTAGTTATTCAATTATCGCCGATACGAATGATTTTGGAGCTATCCTTCCAAATGAATTTGTTGATTTACTTTATGAAGGAGGAAAAGTAAAACTTAAAAAAGGAGTTACTGAACTAGGTTTGTTTGAAAAGGTTTATTTGATCCAAACAACTCCTTCAACTTCTATCGTTTTAAATGCTAAAACTCCTGTTGTAAAAGCAAGAAAGTATGAGGACGATTTTGAAATCTCAGCGAATTCAAAAGATTTGACCATTGTGAATTTGGTGGATATAGACAATTACTTGGCAGGTGTAGTTGAATCAGAAGGAGGGGGTGGTCGACACATTGAATATTACAAGGTTCAAGCATTAATGAGTCGTACTTATGTTTTGAAATACCTTGGTAAACATAAAAAAGAAGGATTTGATTTGTGTGATCGTGTTCATTGCCAAGCTTATCATAGCATGATGCGTTTGACACCAATAATCGATAGTGCAGTTCATCAAACGCATGACATAGTTATGGTAGATGCAAAAGGTAATTTAATTGATTCTTATTTTCATGCAAATTGTGGAGGGCAAACATGTGAGCCACAATATATTTGGAATGAAGAAATTAATTACTTAAGTACATTTAAGGATACATTTTGTATTTATACGAAACAAGCAACATGGGAAAAACGCGTTAGCCAAGAAGCCTGGAAGAAATTTTTGGTTCAGAAATATGATTATCCGATTCAAGATAGTGTTTTTGCTTCCATGATTTACACATTTGATCAGACTGAGCGAAAAGCATTTTACATTCATCCTGTGTTGGGCATTCCTCTTAGAGATTTACGTGAAGAATTTGATTTGAAATCCACTTTTTTTAGTTGTCGACCAGAAAGTGATGAAGTTGTTATATCTGGAAGAGGATTTGGTCATGGTGTAGGACTTTGTCAAGAAGGAGCAATGAAAATGGCAAAATCAGGTTTCAGCTACGAACAAATAGCCTTGTTTTATTTCCCAGGAATTCACTTAGTGAATCAAGCGGAAGAACGCTACTTTAAACAACAAGGAAGCGGACTTTAATCGTTTTATTCGTAGGAAATAATAAAAATATCTTCGTCATCCTTTTTGAATAGTTTCTCTTCGCGAGCATAACTTTCCAAGTTACTTGAATAACGCAATTCTTTTAAAATTCCTTTTGTTTGATTCAGTTTCTGAGAAATTTCAATTTTCGATTCTTCCAAGTGACTAAGTTTTCGATTTTGATTGATGATGGTAAAAATATCTACATCATCCAAAAAAAGAATGTAAACGAAAAATAGACAAGTAGTTAGAATGAATTTATTCTTGAAGTATTTTGCATATTTTCTCATATGTCAAATGTAGAAGAAACTTGTTTTCAAAAATAAAAAAGTGCTCTTTAGTTATTAGAAGGGAGATGTTCAAAAAAAAATCCCGCTTTCGCGGGACTTTCTTTAATTGATGATTTCATCATATTTTGTTTTAAAATCTTCGTCCTCTTCATACCAAGGCGCGATTTTATTCAGTAGTGTTTTAGCTTTATCAATTTGTTTTGAAGCGATATAGCATTCAGCTGTTTGTAAAGCACCAATTTTTAAAAGTTCGATGTCTGCTTTTGACCATCCTTCCAAAGAAGTTATTTTTGCTAACAAACCATCGCATTCTTTCCACAATGTATTCGCTCCTCCTTTATCAGATTTGCGATATTTTGTTGCACCATCCAAGTATTTTGCTCCAAGGGGATTTCTTGTCACTTTGTAGTATTTAATCACCCATCCAGAAGCTTTACTGTAGTCCTTTGCACCTAAGTCATTGTTGATCATCTCAACCATTGAACCTTGGAATTCGTCAATGAAGTCTTGAAAATCTGCCAATCCAGTACCGTCTTTATCGTTTTTAATAGCTTTACCTACTGCAGCAATTGCATCTTTATAGGCGTTTTTGTATTTTTCATCTGCTGAACCCGATAATGAAATTTTGTATAGACCTTTTCCTAACCAAATAAACGGAAGTGGGTCTTTTTTCAATTCATCCTTTAACGTATAATTCTCAGCCACTTTCACTAATTTTTCATAATTAGCATCCGCATAAAGAATCTTTAAATCATCAAAATCTGGTGCTTGTGCCTTTGCAGAAAACACACTTAGCAACAAAATGAATACCCCAATTATCTTTTTCATATTTTTCGTTTTTGTTTTTAGCCTATTTCAATAACTATGCCGAATGTAATAAACTATTTCATTAAGCGCAATTCTGAACTGTAAAATGTTGATTATTCAACACTTTTAATTAATAAATTCAAGATCTCTTGAGCTGCTTTCGATATTTTTGTTCCTGGTCCAAATACGCCAAATACGCCAGCTTTGTACAAGAAATCGTAATCTTGTTGAGGAATAACGCCTCCAGCAATCACCATAATATCTTCTCTTCCCAATTTTTTTAATTCTTCAATAACCTGAGGGACAAGTGTTTTGTGTCCTGCCGCTAACGATGATACTCCTAAAATGTGTACATCATTTTCCACTGCTTGTTTTGCAGCTTCAGCTGGAGTTTGGAATAATGGTCCGATATCAACATCAAAACCAATGTCAGCGAAAGATGAAGCAATTACTTTTGCTCCACGATCATGACCATCTTGCCCCATTTTAGCAATCATGATACGAGGTCTTCGTCCTTCCAATTTGCTGAATTTTTCAGTAAGTTCTTTTGCGAAAATAAAATCCTTGTCTTCCATAGCTTCATGCGAATATACACCACTTATTGATCGGATTGTTGCTTGGTAACGTCCAAATGCTTTTTCCATCGCATCAGAAATTTCACCAAGTGAAGCGCGCTTTCGAGCACAGCGAATGGCAATTTCTAAAAGATTACCTGTATTTGTTTTTGCAGCTGTTTCCAATTCAGACAGCAGTTCATTTACTTCTTGTTCGTTGCGGTTTGAACGAAGATCATTTAATCTTTTTATTTGAGCTTCTCGCACTTTTGTATTATCAACTTCAAGAATATCAATTTGATTTTCACCTGTATCTTCTACCTGATATCTGTTAACACCAACAATTACATCTTTTCCTGAATCAATACGCGCTTGTTTTCGGGCAGCAGCCTCTTCAATGCGCATTTTAGGCAATCCAGTTTCAATCGCTTTGGCCATTCCGCCAAGTTCTTCTACCTCCTCAATTAATTTCCAAGCTTCATTGACAAGTTCTTCAGTCAATTTTTCAACGTAATAACTTCCGCCCATTGGGTCAATAAAGGAAGTGATTCCCGTTTCAGCTTGTAAATAAATTTGGGTATTACGAGCAATTCGTGCTGAGAAATCGGTTGGCAAAGCAATCGCTTCATCCAAAGCGTTGGTATGTAATGATTGTGTACCTCCAAGTGCTGCTCCAAGCGCTTCGATACATGTTCGAGCAACATTGTTAAATGGATCTTGTTCGGTTAAACTCCAACCAGAAGTTTGACAATGCGTTCGCAAGGCAAGTGATTTTGAGTTTTTTGGATCAAATTGATTAACCAACTTCGCCCAAATTAATCGTCCCGCACGCATTTTGGCAATTTCCATATGGTGATTCATTCCGATAGCCCAAAAGAAACTTAAACGTGGAGCGAACTCATCAACATTCATTCCTGCTGCTATTCCTGCACGTAAGTATTCCAATCCATCAGCTAAGGTATATGCTAATTCAATAGCCGCAGTTGCACCAGCTTCTTGCATGTGGTAACCAGAAATAGAAATCGAATTGAATTTCGGCATATTTTTCGACGTGTAATCGAAAATATCCGATATGATGCGCATGGATGGAAGTGGCGGGTAAATATAGGTATTACGCACCATGAATTCTTTCAGAATATCATTTTGAATTGTTCCTGCTAGCTTATCTTGAGAAACACCTTGTTCTTCAGCAGCAACAATATAAAAAGCCATGATTGGAATTACAGCGCCGTTCATGGTCATTGACACTGACATTTCATCCAAAGGTATCTGATCGAACAAAATTTTCATGTCCAAAATGGAATCGATTGCAACACCCGCTTTTCCAACGTCACCAACAACTCGTTCATGATCTGAATCGTATCCACGATGAGTTGCTAAATCGAATGCGACCGAAAGTCCTTTTTGTCCAGCAGCTAAATTTCGACGGTAAAATGCATTTGATTCTTCAGCAGTCGAAAATCCGGCGTATTGACGAATTGTCCACGGTCGAATTGCATACATGGATGAATAAGGACCTCTTAGGTAAGGGGCAATTCCTGCTACATATCCAATATGTTCGCTTGTTGCGATATCATTTGCTTGGTAATACTTCTTCAGTACTATTTTTTCAGCTGTTTCAAATGTTTGTTCGGCTGATGATTCTGAATTAACTAACTGTTCAGAATATGGAATTTCACTAAAGTTTATTCGTTTCATTGTACAGTATTTAATTCAGTTTCAAAATTGATTGACTTTAAGCCAAACGGACAAGTTGTTGATTCGAATGAATTAGGACTTACTGTATCAGGATTTGGAAATTTATTGACGCCGATTAGTATTTTCGAACCATTTTTTAATTCTTCCAAACGCATTGCTGCTTTTTGTTGGATTTCATCTGAAAAACCTTTTTTTGTTTCCAACTTATCGAATCCACCATTTTTTTCGAATTGCTGAAATAATATCCAACTTTTCTTAGCAATTTTTGCGGTTAAATCTTCTATTGCATAACTTCCACCAAGAGGATCGATGACTTGATTGAAATAACTTTCTTCTTTCAAAATCAAAGAGATATTTAAAGCCATGCGTTCAGATAAACTATTACTTCCACTGCTCGAACTTGCGTCGTATGGGTGTGTGATAATAGCATTTGCTCCACCAGAAGCTGCAGACATTGTTTCAGTGGTTTGACGCAATAAATTGGTATATGGGTCTTTTAATGATTTATTCATAAAACCAATCTGAGCAGTTATTTCACAATTGTAAGAACAGTTATGATGTGGTTGATAGGCTTTTATAATTGTTGCCCAATTTTGTTTTAAGGCTCTCAATTTTGCAACTTCAAAGAAGTAATTACTCCCAATTCCAACCGAGAAATGGATGCATGCTGCTGCTTCATCTACATTTAATCCTTTTTCCATTAAGTTGATTAAAGTATTATGGCCTTCGCTAAGGCAAAATGCAATTTCTTGCCAAGTGGTTCCACCAGCTTGTTGAATGCCAAAACCATTTACTTGTATGGCAAAACGCTGATTTTCTTTTAACTCTGCAATGAGATGCTCTTGAAAACTTTCTTTGTTTCTAATTTCATACGAATCTTGAATGAACGCAATCGTTTCTGGAATGACGCCATTAAAATACGCCTTCAAAGCATTCATTTGATTTGAATTTGCCAACAAAAGGTGTGTTTTGATAAATTCAAATTGAATGTCCTTGAACAGATTTTCAAAGTTTACTTCTTTTAACTTTGAGAGATTAAA